>JAOTYW010000011.1 GCA_029861705.1 Flavobacteriaceae bacterium | reverse complement strand
GAATACGGTTCCCACGATAAAACCTTTGAGATCCCAAAAAACGGAATGGTCAATGTCATTGATGAAAACAGTGGTGCAAACCTACTTTCACATGCTGTACAGATCGGAGATATTTGGCGCATGTGCCAGGTAAAAGATGCCCCGGTCAGGGATTGGGTAAAATTAGCAGTGAGTCGCGCAAGAGCTACGGACACACCGGCCGTTTTCTGGCTGGATGCGAAGCGAGCCCATGATAGCGAGCTTATTGAAAAAGTGAAGGCATATTTAAAAGATCACAAGACGGATGGATTGGATCTGCGTATACTCTCACCTGTTGCCGCTACTCAATTTACCCTAGAACGAATGAAAGCCGGTAAAGACACCATCTCTGTTTCCGGAAATGTTCTTCGCGATTATTTGACCGATCTCTTTCCCATTTTAGAAGTAGGGACAAGTGCTAAAATGCTTTCTATTGTACCCCTGATGAATGGAGGCGGACTCTTTGAAACAGGAGCCGGGGGCTCTGCTCCAAAACATGTTGAGCAGTTTGAAGAAGAAGGGCATCTTCGATGGGATTCACTAGGTGAGTTTATGGCGCTTGGTGTATGTCTTGCCCACTATGCTGATAAAAATGAAAATAAAAAAGCCAAAGTATTGGCTGACACTCTTGATGCCGCAACTGAAATGTTCCTGGACAACAAACGATCGCCATCCCGAAAAGTGGGCGAACTGGATACCCGGGGCAGCCATTTTTACCTGGCCTTGTATTGGGCCCGGCAACTGGCAGAACAAAATGAAGACGCAAGCTTAAAGGCAGAGTTTCAAGAAATAGCGGCCTCCTTAACCAATAATGAAGCTGCAATTACACAAGAACTCATTGATGCTCAAGGAGTTCCTCAGAATATTGAAGGCTACTATCTACCGGATTCTATTAAAGCTGATCAGGCTATGCGACCCAGCAAAACGTTTAATAATATCCTATCTGATTTGGGATAATTCTTCCCTATACAATAACCGTTCAGTTGGGGAGTAATCCCTATATTTAGATCAAAATTGCACCTATGAAGGCAGCCCGCTGCTCTATCATTTTTTGCCTCTTGTTTTCAGTTCTTTTTGCCCAGGGACAAAAAAAATATACCCTTAGCGGCACCATCCGTGAAGCGGCTACCAATGAATATCTTATAGGTGTGACCCTGGCCGTGCCTGAATTAAGAACAGGAGTTACTACTAACGAATATGGATTCTACTCACTCACCCTTCCTGAAGGAAGCTATACCATCCAAATAAGTTCCCTGGGGTATCAAGATCTTGTTGAGACCATATCCTTTACTCAAAATAGCCAACGGGATTTTCAATTGCGCGCTGAAGCAGAAGAATTGGAAGAAGTTGTGGTCTCCGAGGATATTGAGAAGATCAATATTCGTAAACCCCAGATGAGTGTTAACAATCTGTCTATAAAGACTATTAAAAGCATCCCTGTAGTTTTAGGGGAGGCCGATGTCATCAAATCCCTTGTCCTCTTACCGGGGGTTACCAATGCCGGGGAAGGGGCTTCAGGATTTAATGTGCGAGGCGGGGCAGCTGACCAAAATTTAATCTTATTAGACGAAGCCACCATTTTCAATTCATCGCATTTGTTCGGCTTTTTCTCCGTATTTAATCCAGATGCCATAAAAGATGTGAAATTATTTAAAGGCGCCATTCCCGCACGGTATGGAGGACGAGTGTCTTCTGTGCTGGAGATATTCCAAAAAGAAGGGAATAGCCGTAATTTCAGTATGAACGGGGGTATTGGTGCTGTTGCGAGTCGTCTGCTTGCCGAAGGCCCAATCGTAAAAGACAAGGCCGCCTTCCTGGTGGGTGGAAGAGGCTCCTACGCCCATTTCTTTCTCCCCTTGTTCGATGTAGATAACGAGGCCTACTTTTATGACCTGAATACGAAATTGAATTACCGGATCAATACGAGAAACAGCCTGTTCCTGTCAGGATATTTCGGCCGGGATGTATTTAGTCTGTCCGATAAATTTGTCAACACCTATGGAAACAGCGTGATCAACTTCCGTTGGAATCACCTGTTCTCAGATAAATTATTTTCAAACCTTTCTTTGATCTATTCCGATTACTACTACGGACTTCTTCTTGATTTTGCGGGCTTCGAATGGGATTCCGGGATCCAGAACTTTAACCTCAAGTACGATCTGAAACACTATCTCAGCGATAATCTCCAGATCAATTATGGGCTGAATAATATCTATTATCGCTTCAATCCCGGAAAGATCCAACCTAATGATGAAGAATCCGGCATTATAGAAGAGCAACTGATTGAAAAATACGCCAATGAAACAGCCGCTTATATCGATGTGGAACATAAGATCACAGAAAACATCAGCCTGCAATACGGACTGAGGGTTAGTCATTTCTTGCGTCTTGGCCAGGATGAATTGTTTGTATATGAGAATAATAATCCGGTTGATTTTGATCCTTTTTCCTTAGTCTATAATGAAGCTATACCCATTGAAACCATTTTTCCGGGCCGCGGTGAGAATCTGGCCGATTTCACCAACCTGGAACCCCGATTTTCGGCAGCAGTGATCCTCAATGAGAATAACTCTATAAAAGCAAGCTACATCCGCATGTCTCAGTACCTGCACCTCTTATCCAATACCAGTTCACCTACACCCCTGGATGTCTGGACGCCCAGCGGGCCATTTGTAAAGCCACAGCTGCTGGATCAATATGCCATGGGATATTTCAGAAACTTTAATTCCGGCAAATACAGCCTGGAAGTGGAAGGGTTTTACAAAGACGTTCAAAACCGGATCGACTATATTGACGGGGCGAATCTGATCGCCAATAACGCGATTGAACAGGTGATTTTAAATGGGAAAGCCAGGGCCTATGGACTCGAACTGCTGTTGCGCAAGAACGAAGGAGCATTTAAAGGATGGTTAGCCTACACCTTATCGAAATCTGAGCAGCGTACACCTGGTCGGCCTCCATTTGTAGATAATGGGCGGTCTAATACAGAAACTGGGATTAATTTTGGGGAATGGTACAATACGCCCTATGACAAAACACATGATCTGGCCCTGTATGGCAGTTGGGATCTCTCTCCCCAATGGAATATCAATTCCAATTTTATCTTTCAGACGGGTCAGCCCACGAATTACCCCATTGGTCAATTCCAATTTGAAGGTCTGGTAGTGCCCTATTTTGGATTGCGAAATGTAGAGCGCCTGCCTGATTACCATCGCCTGGATCTGGCTGCTACCTTAAAGCCTAAAAAAAATGCCAATCGTTCCTGGCAATCAGAATGGGTTTTTAGTGTATATAATGTATATAATCGGATGAATGCAGCGAGTATCTCATTCCGACAGAACCAGGACACCGGGCGTAATGAAGCAGTACGTACCTCCATTTTCGGGATCGTTCCTGCAATAACATATAATTTTAAATTTTGAGATGAAGAAGTGGGTTTACATACTATTAGCCTTGTTCATAAGCAGTTGTGAGGACGTCATCGAAGTAGATGTACCCCAGGAACCTCCGCGTTTGGTGGTGGAAGCCCTATTCCGCGTAGATAGTAACGAACCCTTTGTTCCCGTAGTGGTCAAACTCACAACAACCAATAGCTTTTTTGATGAGATCACGGCTACCAGTGCAGATGATAATATAACCATCCTAATTGACCAATATGAGAATCGGGAAGGGATAGATGTTATTATTTCATCCGGCTCTTCCAGTCTGTCAGAAACAGAACCGGGAAGTGGTATTTATGTGCCCGATCCGACCTTTGATAATGACCAACGGATCCCTAGCGTCGGTTTGAATGAAGACATGCAATTTACCATGATCATTCCCTATCAAGGACGCCGCTATGCTGCACAAACCCGTTATGTGCCTTCAACACCAATCGATAACCTGGCCCAAGGTACTGAGACTTTATTCGACGAAGACGAAACAGAGGTCGTCATTACATACACCGATGATCCCAACCGCTCGAATTTCTATGTATTTGATTTTGGGTTTGGCGAATATTTCGGTTCTGAAGATACCTTTTACCAGGGACAGCCATTCAGCTTCTCCTACTTCTATGACGAGAAATTCGATCCCGGAACAGAACTGGAGATCAGCATCCTGGGTGCCGATCAGGAATTTTTCAATTACATGAATCTCTTGGTGGAACAATCCGATGATGATTTCAATATTTTTGACACCCCAGTGGCCACCGTACGCGGTAACGTCTTTGATATCACTGATCTGGACAATATTGAAGTTTTGGATAATGTAGACCAGCCCAATAGTTTTGCCCTGGGCTATTTTGCCATCGTTGAAGAGTACAAGGCGACACTTATAATCCAGTAGGGAAGCCCTGATCTTTTAATCGGGCCATAAATTCGGCCGACTTACCCTCCAACAAAGTCGCAGCATTTTCCAGGTTGTATAATAGGGATCTGTCTTTCTCGCCTATTTCCAGCACATCGTAAAAACCCACTGCCTTGGCTTGTTCTTTCGATATTTCTAAGCCCCCGCAAAAAGCGACGACAGGAATTTTGTGGATATCACTTAGGCCAAGCACTCCCTGAACCATTTTTCCCGATAGGGATTGTGAATCTAGTTTCCCCTCACCTGTAATGATCAGGTCCGGATTTACCGTTTCAATCATCTTTTCGGCGCCTGCCAATTGTAGAATAAACCGACTGCCACTGAGAAAATGGGCATTACAAAAAACTTTAAGTCCGTATGAGAATCCGCCCGCTGCTCCAGCCCCTGGAAGATGCGCGGCATCTTGGCCCAGATCGTTTAGCACAACTTTTTCCAGCTTGCGCAAACCGGCGTCCAACAGATGAACTTGCTCGGTAGTAGCCCCTTTTTGAGGTGCGTAAACAAAGGCAGCACCCCTTGATCCGTACAAGGGGTTGTTCACATCATTCAGCGCATAAAATTGCACATGAGAAAAAGCCCGGGCAGGAGGAATTATTTTGGTTAGTTGATTAAGATTTGCACCTATGGCATCCAGCTTATTGCCTGATGTATCCAGAAAGCTATAGCCCAGGGCAGCTGCCATGCCCATACCTCCATCATTCGTTGCACTGCCTCCGATACCCAGGTATATGTCTGTTGCACCTCTTTCGATCGCATCTTTTATTTGCAGTCCTGTTCCCCAACTTGTTGTTTTCGTGGGATCTTTTTCTTCATCCGTAAGCAGTTCCAAACCACTGGCCATGGCCATTTCCACATAGGCAGCCTGCTCTTCCGCATCCCACAGATAATATGCCTGTATAGGTCTTCCAAGCGGGCCTGATGTCATCGTCTCAACCCATTCAACCCTTCGATTTCTACTCACTGCATCCAAAAATCCTTCGCCCCCGTCAGAAGCGAGAATATGATCAATAACCGCCTCGGGATAAACGCGACGGATCCCATTGCTCAAAGCCGCTACAACCTCTGTTGCGCTTAAAGAACCTTTGAATTTATCCGGGATGAGTAAAATTTTCATGTTAAATAAGTGCCTGGATGACACCCACTCCTTAAGCTTTGTTATCACTGGAAAAAAAGAAGTAGTATCAAGAAATTAAATATAACCATAATTCCTACTTTTGAACCGAACAATACCTTTCAAATTGCGAACCAATAAAGAACTCTTAGTTAAAAGCCTGTCTTATTTGGCTTATACCATATTCCTGATGTTTTTAGCCCCCATAGTACTCTTCCAGGCTTTTAAGAACGCCGGGCATACCCTCTACCCTTATGTGCTTCAAGTTGGCCTCCTCCTGGCTGTTGCAGCTATCGTTATGGGTTTTTACAGCATTAATGTAATGATGCTCGCCATCTTTGGAGCAAAGAAATAGACGACTAATCATTGCCATCCTTCTGCGCAGGTATTATCTTTGCCTGCTTAAACACGCATTGTGCAGCATATCAACATTACACTTCCGGATGGTTCGGTAAAGCAACACCCTAAAGGCAGTACGCCCATGGACGTTGCAAAAGGCATTAGTGAAGGCTTGGCAAGGAATGTCATTTCCGCCAAATTCAATGATACTACTGTAGAAACCGGAACACCACTGGAAGCAGATGGCAGCCTAATTCTTTTTACCTGGAACAATCCCGAGGGGAAAAAAGCTTTTTGGCATTCAACTTCACACGTCGTAGCCCAGGTTTTAGAAGAAATGTACCCAGGTGCCAAGCTTACGATCGGTCCGGCTATTGAAAATGGATTTTACTACGATGTAGATTTTGGCGAGAACAGTGTTTCTGAAAAGGATTTTCCGGCTATTGAAAAACGGGCTATTGAGATCGCAAGGGAGAAACACGCGTTTACCATGAAGTCGGTTTCGAAGGCCGATGCACTGCAACTTTACAAAGATCGCAGTAATGAATACAAAGTAGAATTAATTGAAAACCTTGAAGACGGGGATATTACCTTTTGTGACCATAGCACTTTTACAGATCTCTGCAGAGGCGGACATATACCAAATACCGGGATCATTAAAGCGATAAAAATCCTGAATGTGGCCGGTGCCTATTGGCGAGGGGATGAAAAAAGGCCTCAGTTAACACGTGTCTATGGTATTTCCTTTCCGAAACAGAAGGAATTGACCGAATATCTGGAAATGCTGGAAGAGGCCAAAAAGAGGGATCACCGCAAACTTGGGAAAGAATTAGAACTTTTTACCTTCTCTTCAAAAGTAGGTCTGGGGCTGCCACTATGGCTTCCAAAAGGAGCGGCTTTGCGTGAGCGATTGGAAAATTTCCTTAAAAAAGCTCAGAAAAAAGCAGGATATGAAATGGTTGTTTCACCGCATATCGGGCAAAAAGAACTCTATGTTACTTCCGGTCATTATGAAAAATACGGAGAAGACAGCTTTCAACCCATCCATACGCCTAAAAAGGATGAAGAATTCTTATTAAAACCTATGAATTGCCCTCATCATTGCGAGATCTATAATGCCCGTCCATTTAGTTATAAGGACCTACCCAAACGTTATGCTGAATTTGGCACGGTCTATAGGTATGAGCAACACGGCGAATTACACGGACTTACGCGGGTACGTGGTTTTACACAGGATGATGCACATATATTTTGTACCCATGACCAATTGAATGAAGAATTTAAAAATGTTATAGATCTGTCCCTTTATGTGCTGGGCTCTTTGGGCTTTGATAATTTCACGGCCCAGGTATCAGTACGTGATCCCGAAAACCCCGATAAATACATTGGAAACATAGCCAATTGGGAAAAGGCAGAAAAGGCGATCATTGATGCAGCAGACGAAAAAGGCCTGGATTACAAGATTGAAAAAGGTGAAGCTGCTTTTTACGGACCCAAATTAGATTTTATGGTCAAAGATGCCCTGGGACGTCAATGGCAGCTGGGTACAATACAGGTAGATTATAATCTTCCGGAGCGATTTGACCTGACTTACAAAGGCAGTGATAATGAGTCGCATAGACCGGTAATGATACACAGAGCGCCTTTTGGAAGTATTGAACGTTTTGTTGCCTTGCTACTGGAACATACAGGCGGAAACTTCCCATTATGGCTCATCCCCGACCAGGCTATTGTTCTCCCAGTCAGCGAGAAGGTCGAAAATTATGCCGAAAAAGTTTTAAAATCGCTTGAAAATCACGAAATTCGCGCGCTCATTGATAGCAGGAATGAGACAGTAGGGAAAAAGATCCGTGAAGCGGAAATGAATAAAATCCCTTTCATGATAGTAGTTGGTGAGAACGAACAACAAAATGAGACTATTGCTGTAAGACGACATGGAGGTGAAGACCTTGGTACCATTACGGTTGAAGCGCTTTCGGATTTGATTCGCACTGAAATTAATAGTACCTTAAAGTCTTTTAAAAACTAGTTTAACAAAAATTAATAGCCATAGCCATACGTAGAAGATCAAGACCCCAACCAAGGAGGATTATAAAAAATCCTCACAATATCAATGATAAGATCACAGCACCGAATGTTCGATTGGTGGGTGATAATGTGGATGTAGGTGTATATCCATTTGCCAAAGCACTTGAGCAGGCGAATGAATTAGGACTGGATCTTGTTGAGATCTCCCCTAAAGCCGATCCGCCGGTTTGTAAGGTCATAGATTATAAAAAGTTCTTATACGAACAGAAGAAGCGGGAAAAAGCCATGAAGGCCAAAGCTTCGAAAGTTGTAGTGAAAGAAATTCGTTTTGGTCCCAATACAGATGACCACGATTACGAATTTAAAAAGAAACATGCAGAGAAATTCCTGAAAGACGGTGCCAAATTAAAAGCATACGTCTTCTTTAAAGGAAGATCGATCGTGTATAAAGATAAAGGCGAGATCCTGTTATTGCGTTTGGCCCAGGAATTAGAAGAATTGGGTAAAGTAGAGCAGTTGCCAAGGTTGGAAGGTAAGCGAATGACGATGTTCATCGCCCCGAAAACAAGGAAATAAGGCGAACATAAAAGAAAAGAGATGCCTAAGATGAAGACTAAATCCAGTGCCAAAAAGCGTTTTAAGCTTACAGGATCTGGTAAAATAAAAAGGAAACACGCTTTTAAAAGTCACATTCTGACTAAAAAATCTAAGAAGCGTAAATTAAAATTAACGCATTTTACATTGGTTCACGAAGCCGATGTGAATAGCATCAAGGAACAATTACGCCTGAAGTAATCGTTTCCGGTAAGTTTAACCCTGGAGTCGGGCTTTACAAGATCTTTCAAAGGAAAGGCGCCTGCTACAAAAAATAACATCATATGCCACGTTCAGTTAACGCTGTTGCTTCCAGAGCACGTAGAAAAAAAATCATTAAACAAGCCAAAGGATATTTTGGCCGAAGGAAAAATGTCTATACGGTAGCTAAAAACGCCGTAGACAAAGCGATGCAATATGCGTATCGCGATCGTAGAAACAAAAAACGGACGTTCCGGGCCTTGTGGATCACGCGTATTAACGCAGGAGCCAGAATGCACGGTATGAGCTATTCCCAATTCATGGGAAAGGTTAAGTCGAACAAAATCGGACTTAACAGAAAGGTCCTCGCCGATCTTGCCATGAATCACCCGGAAGCTTTTAAAGCCGTAGTTGATAAAGTAAAATAGTGAATGTAGCCCATAAAAAAACCCACCAATTGGTGGGTTTTTTTATGCGTTAGCATTGTTATTCCTGAGCTTCGGAAACTTCCTTCTTCTTTTTGAGCTCTTCTAATTTATCTTTAGCATTATTGGCACCAGGATAGTGCATCAATGCTTTATTATAATACTTCATGGCATTCTCATTATCGCCTTCATTCATGTAAAATTCTGCCATTGAATCATAGGCATTATAGCCCTTCGGGCGTAATTCTACATACTTTTCAAAATGCGCCTTTGCTTTGTCTTTATTGCCCATAGCATAGTGGGTATATCCCAACATGTTATGAACATGACCTGAATTACGATCAGCTTCTTCCAGCTCCGCCGCAAGTTTTTCATACTCAGCGATCCGTGCATTCTCATCTTTAATTGTCTGGATATAGCGGAAGTGAACAAATTTGCCATCAAAAGCGAGTTCGTGCATTTTCTTCCAGATTTCGTCCCTTTGCATTCTGGCATTCTCTTCATTGTCTTTCCATTTGATGTTCATGAGAGAAACATAAAGTTTTGATACCTCATTCTTGCCTTCGACTAACTTTTGCGCTTGTTCTTTGTGATAGGCGCGCTTTTCTCCTTTGGAGAAATTACGCAGCATTACATGCGGGGCAAATAAAGTTGGGTCCTTTGCTACTGCTGCATCAAAAAAGGTATACGCTTTTTCGAACTCAATGTTCATTGCGCAGTCAATACCTGCACCGACAAGTGCATTTGCGATTTCATCGTCCCCAGTCCACTGTATATACTGCGATTCAGTTTCCTGGGCGATTACTAATAGCGGGAGAAGCATTAAAATAGTTACTAATTGCTTACCAATTTTCATAGTGGATGTTTTAAATTATACTTCCACAAGATACTAAATAAAAGGACACTTTTACTGTCCCTACAGAAGGTAAACGAAATAAATATTACTTAAAAAATAATAATTAAGTATTTGATTCTCATATATATACAATATTTCATAATAAAATTCTTACGTGACATCCTCAATCTCATCAATAGCTTCTTTGAATTCTTCCCAGCTGATAAGACGGTCATTCGTAGTATCATATCCCTGCACTAATTTAGTGGCCACGATACCCCGGATAAAAGCACTGATCTCAGCCTCTTTTAATAGTCGGATCACCTCACTCTTTTTTAGTTTTCCACTGCCGTCCTTATCAAAAAAGTCAAAAGCTTCCTCGGGCGATTCAAATTGATTGGTGATCAGGATCTGGATCTTGCTTAAAATAGATTCTTTTGTTGCCATAGAAATAAAATTTTATTGATTATCATATTAAAAGGATCGTATCACGACCCAAAGGCCGTAACTACCAATTTGCGCGCTCCTCCCCGATCCCGGTGCTCACATAAATATATGCCCTGCCATGTGCCCAATTGTAAGGCACCATTTTTTACGGGTATCTGTACGCTGCTTCCCATCATGGACGCCTTGATATGGGCGGGCATATCATCCGGACCTTCCATGGTATGTGTAAAATGTGCGGCATCTTCCGGAACCAATTTATTCATATGACTTTCAAAATCGTCCCTGACAGATTCATCTGCATTTTCGTTGATCGTCAGGCTTGCCGAGGTGTGCTTAATAAAGACATGTAAAAAGCCTGTTTCGATGGATTTGATATCGGGAAATTGCGAAAGCACTTCCCGCGTAATCAAATGATATCCCCTGGGAAAGGCAGGCAGACTAATTGTTTTTTGAAAAAAGTTCATCCCTACTAAGGTACTGCGAAATCAGATTCAATGCCATTCATCTTGATGCAAAGCCCTACTTTTGCAGGAATTATTTTCTATGGAACTGTCAAAGGTCAAATTAGTTGTTACGGACATGGATGGCACCCTGCTAAATTCTAGACATGAGGTGAGTAATCGCTTTTTTGATGTCTACCATAAATTGAGTGACAAGGGTGTGCAGTTCGTCGCTGCCAGCGGCCGACAATACAACAATATTGTCAGTAAGCTTATTCCGATTAAAGATGAACTGATCTTCATTGCGGAAAACGGAGGTATAGTAATATATGGAGATGAGGAATGGCTTCATATTCCCCTGGATGACAGCTTGAAAAATAAAGTGCTGACCGTAGTTGAAAACAGCCCGGATATGTACCCGGTCTTATGCACAAAAAATATGGCCTATATCCGTAAAGATCATACCCATTTTGTCAGTCTGTTGCAGGAATATTACACCCAATTCGGATACTTGGATAACCTGGTGACTTTTGCAGATGAAGTCATAAAAATTGCCGTTTTTCACGAGGAGGACTCCGAAAAGTATATCTATCCGGTGGTACGTCAGTTTGAGAATGAATCTATGGTCAAAGTATCCGGTCAGCAATGGGTAGATCTTTCCCATATGGATGCGCATAAAGGACATGCCTTAAAAGAGGTTCAGGCCCGACTCAATATTAGCCCTGCGGAGACCATGGTTTTTGGAGATTACAATAATGATCTGGAAATGATGGAGCAGGCTGCATTCAGTTTTGCCATGGCCAATGCCCATCCCAATGTACAGGCAGTAGCACGCTATGCTACCGAGAGTAATGATGCTTTTGGCGTGGAGATCGTCCTGGAAAAGTTATTGGAGGATTTATCCTAAGTTTTTTGCTTCTTCTTTTTCGCTGCCGGAAATAGCACGTTGTTAAGGATAAGTCGGTATCCCGGGGAAGTCGGGTGCAAGGATAATTCTGTTTTAGGATCCCCTACCCTGTGTTGGTAGTCTTCCGGATCGTGGCCCCCATAAAAAGTAAAAAAGCCTTTGCCTTTAATTCCGTGAATATACCGGGCCTCACCATTGATCTTATTTTCACCCAGTACAAGTACATTGGGTTTTACTTCCTTGCGTTCAAAAGAAGTTGTTTGCCCCATAAAGCCCTTCACTAATGCTGTATGATTCTGGCAGAGCATGGTAGGAACCGGATCCCACTTGGCTGAAAAATCCATCAGCGAAAAATAATCAGTCTCTCTCTGTACATTATTTCTCTTATTGGTCATATCAATGGAAGAGAATTCATAACGCAACGGATTTCTTTCCAGTTTAAAATTAGTAAAAGCAAAAGTACGGGAATAGTCCATTTTAGTCTGATAGTTGGCATCTGAAGGATCCCCGTCGAACATTGGTTCACAAATATCCACGCCGTCGGCGGCCAGTGCAATATCAAAGCTGTCCGTAGCAGAACACATGGCAAACATAAAGCCACCGCCTATTACATAATTCCGGATCTTTAAGGCTACATCTCTTTTCTCTTCAGAAACTTTGCTATACCCAAGTTTTGCGGCAAGGGATTCGGCATTGCGTTTTCCTTCAATATACCAGGGTGCTGCCCTATAGGCGCCATAGAACTTACCATACTGACCCGTAAAATCTTCGTGATGTAAGTGCAACCAATCATAAAGTACGAGCTTGTTATCTAACACCTCTTCATCATAGACGGTCACATACGGGATCTCAGCATAAGCCAGGACCATTGTAACGGCATCGTCCCAGGGTTGATTGTCTTTAGGGGAATAAACGGCAATTTTCGGAGCTTTCTCAAGGATCACGGCTTCCTGGTTTTGAGACGGACTGCTAATACCATCCAGAATAGCCTGCGCCTGGGCATCTGACACAATCTCAAAGGAGACGCCTCTGATCTGGCACTCCCTTCGAATATTTTCTCCATCAGGCAATAAGAAAGAGCCTCCTCTGAAATTTAACAACCACTGTACTTTTTGTTGTTTGGTGAGCACCCAATACGTGATCCCATATGCCTTTAGGTGATTTTTCTGGCTCTCGGCATCCATAGGTATCAGGATCATAGAAGCCATAACCCCTTGTGTGCAAAGCAATACTATAATAAATAATAGCTTCCTCATGAATGGTAATTAATTGGCGTGGTTCCCTCTTGTAAGCAGAACAGCTTAGAAAGGAATATTATTGTCTTCGTCCTCCTCACTTAGATCGTCATTCAATGGACTTCCAAATGCTTCTTCTGAGCTTGGAAGGTTTTTGGTGATGAACGGGTTGTCTTCCTTATCATTCATTTTGGATTGGAATTCAAAAGGTGAGTCAAAATCGTCCAGGTTCTCAAATTTACCAAGTTGTGCGATAAATTTCAAACGAATGGAATCCAAGCCGCCATTCCGGTGTTTCGCTACAATAAACTCTGCCTGTCCTTGTGTTGGTGTTCGTTCTTCATCGTCCCACTCATCAATTTTATAGTATTCCGGGCGATAGATAAAGGAAACAATATCGGCATCCTGTTCAATAGCCCCAGATTCTCTAAGGTCGGAAAGAATAGGTCGCTTACTGCCACCCCGGGTTTCAACGGCTCTTGATAGCTGTGATAATGCAATGACTGGCACGTTCAATTCCTTGGCCAGGGCTTTTAAATTCCTTGAAATGCTACTGATCTCCTGCTCCCTGTTACCTCCTTTATTGGAAGTTCCGGAAGTCATTAATTGCAGATAATCCAGGACGATCAACTTAATATCATGCTGAGATACGAGTCGCCTTGCTTTTGCTCTTAAGTCAAAAATGGACAATGAAGGTGAATCATCTATAAATAATGGCGCTTTCTCCAGGGATTTGATTTTTACATTCAGCTGTTCCCACTCATGTGTTTCCAGCCTGCCCGTACGCAATTTATCAGAAGAGAGCCCGGTTTCCGCAGAGATCAAACGCGTGATCAATTGTACTGAGGACATTTCCAAAGAGAAGAATGCGACAGGAATATTATCATTGACCGCAATATTCCTGGCCATGGACAGCGTCAAGGCTGTTTTACCCATTCCTGGTCTGGCGGCAATAATGATCAAATCACTGGGCTGCCAGCCCGAAGTTAATCTGTCTAATCTTTCATAACCGGAAGGAATACCGCTCAAGCCTTCTTTATTGGATATCTCTTCGATCTTTTTCTTTGCTTCAATTACCAGGTTGAGTGCTGACTGGGCCGATTTTTTCAGATTGCCCTGTGTGACCTCATAAAGTTTTGATTCTGCACTGTCTAAGAGATCAAATACATCAGTAGTTTCGTCATAGGCATCTTCAATGATCTCGCTAGATATTCGAATCAGGCTTCGCTGGATAAATTTTTGCAAAATTACCCGTGCATGGAACTCAATATGAGCTGATGACGCTACTTTTTGGGTGAGTTTGATAAGGTAAAAATCACCACCCACGGCTTCGAGCTTCTGAACTTTCTTCAATTGGCCCGAAACGGTTAATAAATCCACCGGCTCCGAATTTTCGAAAAGAGTATATATGGCTTCAAAGATCAACTTATGCGCGTCTTTATAGAAGGCATCCGGGTGAAGTATGTCGATCACTTCATCTATCCCTTTTTTGTCAATCATCATTGCGCCAAGTACAACTTCCTCTAAATCAACCGCTTGTGGCGGTAGTTTTCCTTTTTCAAGTTGTATGAGCGTAGATTTACCGATCTTATGAGCAAGTACCTGACTTGGTTTATCCATATCCGCTAAAGTATACAATACGCTTAAGTTACCACTTTTTTTTACCCTTTCGGATATTCACGATTTGATTAACAACTACTGTTAATAAGTCCCTAACTTATGTTAATAAGCCAAAAAAAACCGGATTTCGATAAAACCCGGTTGTGCAGTTTATCGATGTTTTATAGGCTCATGAATTATAGACGCCCATTTCGGCATATTTGTTCATTCGCTTTTTAACCAGTGCTTCTGGTGATAACTTTTTAAGCTCTTCAAAATGTTTCAAAATCTTGTTCCTTACTATCGTAAATGTTTTCTCACGGTTCCTGTGGGCGCCCCCAATAGGTTCCTTCACGATCTCGTCAATAAGGTTTAATTTTTTCATATCAGTGGATGTAAGTTTCAAAGCATCCGCTGCTATTTCTTTATATTCCCAGCTCCGCCAAAGGATCGAGGAACAGCTCTCGGGCGAGATCACTGAATACCAGGTATTCTCCAGCATGAGTACTACATCGCCCACACCAATACCCAGCGCACCACCGGAAGCACCTTCTCCTATAATAACCACTATGATCGGAACTTTAAGTCGGGTCATTTCCAATATATTCCTGGCAATGGCTTCTCCCTGGCCACGCTCTTCCGCTTCGATCCCGGGAAAGGCTCCCGGCGTATCGATCAGGCAAACTACAGGTACACCGAATTTCTCGGCTGATTTCATAAGGCGCAGCGCTTTGCGATAGCCTTCCGGATTGGCCATTCCGAAATTCCTGTACTGGCGTGTCTTTGTATTATAGCCTTTTTGCTGGCCGATAAACATAAAACTCTGATCACCAATTTTCCCCAGACCTCCGATCATCGCTTTGTCATCTTTTACATTGCGGTCTCCATGCAATTCCAAAAATGTCTCCCCGCAAATAGCGCGGATATAATCCAGGGTATAAGGCCTGTCGGGGTGGCGGGATAATTGCACACGCTGCCAGGCGCTCAAATTCTTATAGATCTCCTTGCGGGTTTCGAGGAGTTTTGATTCGATCTGTTTGCAGGTTTCAGATACATCAACCTCACTCTCTTCCCCAATTATCTGGCATTTTTCCAGCTGTTCTTCCAGCTCCTTAATCGGTAATTCAAAATCTAAATATTCCATATAAAAGTGTCCCTATCTGTAGAGGCAAAGATATAGTTTTATGGCAAATGACGGCAAGATTAGTGGGCCGACTTACTTCTATTTTTAAGGATGCCATTTGTGATCACCGTAACTAGTATAATCAAGGCTCCCAGGTAGAAATTCGGGTGCATTTTTTCATCCTCCCCAAAAATAAAATAGGCCAGAACGATCCCATAAACAGGTTCTAAATTCACCGTAAGCATAACAGTGAAAGGCCTGATATAGCGCATCACCTTTACGGAAGCGATAAAAGCATAGGCCGTACAAACAGTCACCAGGATCCCCAAAAATAGCCAGTCAGCCATTGGGAGTGATGTAAAGGGTAAAGTCATATCGGATACAGAAAATCCATATAGGGTAACACAGATCGCGCCGACCAATAATTCATAAAAAGTAATAGTAGTAGGACGCTCCTCCATAACCAGCCGGCCATTGATGAGGGTAAAGATTGCCCCTAGAAACGTAGACAAAAGCCCCAGCCAGAATCCCAATTTGTATTCCGAATTAACCTGAAATATTATTGCCAATCCCAGGATTACCAGCAGTCCGAATACAAGTTCATAGCCGATAAATTTTCGCTTGTACCAAATAGGTTCCAGGATAGCAGTGAAAAGGGCTCCTGAAGCCATGGTAGCCAGTGTTATAGATACATTGGCCACTTTGATAGCATGAAAGAAAGTGATCCAGTGCAGTGCAATGGCTATTCCGCCCAGGACCAGCATAGGCCGGATTTTTTTAGAAACCCGGAAGGAATACTTGCGTACCCACATGAATCCCAAAATGAAGAGAACAGCAAAGAGCATTCTTGCCCAGACCAATGGCAAAGCATCAAGGTTTATGAGTTTGCCCAGTATTGCGGTAAAACTCCAAATAAAGATTATAAAATGGAGGTGAAAATAATTGGTCAGTTTAGCGTTTGGCATTTTGCAGCAGGTAGATAGCAAATATACCAAAGAAGATATTGGGGAGAACTACGGCCAACAGGGGCGAGAATCCGGATTGTTCTGCCAGCGTGCCGAATACTTTATCAAAGAAAATATAGATAAATGCCACACCAATGCCAAAGGCCAGATTAACCCCCATGCCTCCCCGCCTTTTGACGGAAGATACCGATACCCCAATTATGGTCAATATAAAAGCGGCTATAGGCAAGGCCCATCTGCGGTAACTTACCAGCACATAGGTATTAATATTAGAGGCCCCTTTTCGCTTTTGATCTTCTATGAATTTGTTTAACTGAAAAAGATCCTTGGTTTCTGCAATGTAGGATACCGGAGTAAGATCATCGATCCTGAAATTAAATAAGGTGTCCAGCCTGCGCTTGGTCTCGATAATTTCGGTGTCTCCTCTGATCTTCCGTTTGATGTACGAAGTGAGTCGGTATAAACTATCCTTTGGCATCCACCGAATATTTGCGGCAGAGATCTTATAATCCAACTTATCTTCTTCATTAAAATGCTCGAAGGTAAAATTGTTCCCAATTTGGCGACTCGGATTAAAGTTGCTGACATATATGAAATCAGTATCGTTCAATTGGTTAAAGAGGTTCGTGGTGACCCGGTCTTTCGTACCCTTTTTCAGGTATTTGAATTTAAATTCATTAAAACCGACACTTGCCCTGGGAACAATGAACATGGCTAAAAAGAACATGATCACGGCAATGATAGTTGCCCCTATCCAATAAGGTCTCAGAAATCTGCCAAAAGAAACCCCTGAGCTCAAAATAGCGACGATCTCGGTATTGCTCGCCAGCTTGGAGGTAAAGAAAATAATAGACAGAAAGAGGAAGATCGGGAATAATAAGCTGCCTACATAGATGGTGAAATTCACATAGTACATGATGATCTCGCCAAGCGGGGCTTCATTGTCTATCATTCGCCCTATCTGCTCCGCCAGGTTCAGCATAATCCCAATTGGGATAAATAACAGCAACATCATGGCAAAGGTTACCAGGTAGCGTTTTAAAATGTACTTATCCAGTATGGTCATTTTACAACCTATTGTCTAATTGCTTCACCATTTTATTTTTCCAACTTGCGAAATCGCCCTGAAGGATACGCTCCCTGGCTTCACGCACTAACCAAAGATAAAAACCTAAGTTATGAATGGTCGCAATTTGTTTTCCCAGATACTCGTTGGCCATAAACAAATGCCTCAGGTATCCAAGGGAATATTCCGTATCCACAAAGGTATAGCCTTGTTTATCAATGGGATTGAAATCGTTTTCCCATTTTTTATTTTTGATATTGATTGTCCCATGAGCCGTGAAGAGCATTCCGTTCCTGGCATTCCTGGTTGGCAATACACAGTCGAACATATCTATACCCAAAGCGATATTCTCCAAAATATTGATAGGCGTACCCACACCCATGAGATACCTGGGTTTGTCTTCCGGTAAAATATTGCATACTACTTCAGACATGGCGTACATTTCCTCTGCAGGCTCTCCCACCGAAAGTCCGCCAATGGCATTGCCCACGGCTCCTGCCCCGGCCACATATTCTGCTGATGCTTTCCTTAGATCTGTATACACACTTCCCTGTACAATTGGGAAAAAGGCTTGTTCAAAGCCATAATGAAGAGGGAGTGTTTCCAGGTGTTTTATACAACGATCCAGCCATCTGTGGGTCATTTCCATAGAGCGTTTGGCATAATCATATTCGCAGGGATAGGGTGTGCACTCGTCAAAGGCCATGATGATATCTGCGCCTATGGCCCGTTGGATCTCCATGACATTTTCGGGTGTGAATACGTGCAAAGACCCATCGATATGCGACTTAAATTTCACCCCTTCTTCTTTTATTTTCCGATTGGCAGATAAGGAATACACCTGGTATCCGCCACTGTCAGTTAGGATATTCCCTTCCCAACCCATAAACTTATGGAGTCCGCCTGCCTCCTGAAGGATAGGCACTGAAGGGCGTAAATATAAATGATAAGTATTCCCTAAAATGATCGGGGGTTTGATCTCCTCACGCAGTTCTTTCTGGTGCACCCCTTTTACTGTGGCTGCTGTCCCCACCGGCATAAACATAGGGGTGTGCATATCGCCATGCGGTAATTTAAGTGTTCCTGCGCGTGCTTTGGAAGCGCTGTCTTTTTTATCTAGGGTATAGTTCACAGTACTGAAAATCGGTAGCAAATATAGGAAACCACACCCCATTATGTCCCTAAGGGAATATTAAAGTTCCGTAAAATCAGTATCCTACGGGAAGCCTTTGCCATTCGCTTCTAATCGTTAATAAATTGTAATAACTCCTGTTGTGGATAATTTATAATGCCGTTACTTTTGACCTCAAATAAATAGACCGTACTATGCCCGACATTCAGGAATTGCAGGATTTGGTGATCCAGGTAAGGCGCGATATTCTACGAATGGTTCATAAGGTAAATTCCGGACATCCAGGGGGTTCCCTGGGGTGTACGGAATTTTTTGTTGCCTTATACCATGTTTTGATGAATCGCCATGAAACATTTACTATGGATGGAATTGATGAAGATATTTTCTTCCTATCAAACGGTCATATTTCACCTTTGTTTTACAGTATTTTAGCCAGAGCGGGGTACTTCCCGGTGGAGGAACTCAATACATTCCGGCTTCTAAATTCGCGTTTACAAGGGCATCCGACTACTCATGAAGGATTACCGGGCGTGCGTGTTGCATCAGGCTCCCTGGGACAAGGAATGTCTGTTGCTATCGGTGCTGCTTTGGCTAAAAAATTGAATAATGACCCATCATTGGTTTACAGCCTGCATGGCGATGGTGAAATGCAAGAGGGCCAGAATTGGGAAGCAATTATGTTCGCCGCCGGTAAAAAGGTAGACAACCTGATAGCAACGATCGACAGGAATGGTCAACAAATTGATGGGGCCACAGAAGATGTAATGCCAATTGGCGATCTGAAGGCAAAAATTGAAGTCTTTGGCTGGGATGTTTTGGAGATCGAAGAAGGCAATAATCTGGAATCTATCATTGAAGGTATGCAGGAGGCCAAAAGCCGTACCGGGAAAGGGAAACCGGTCTGTGTGATCCTGCACACCGTAATGGGCAATGGGGTCGACTTTATGATGCACACCCATGCATGGCACGGCAAAGCCCCGAATGACGAGCAGCTTGAAATAGGATTAGCACAAAACAAAGAGACCATTGGAGACTACTAATACACTACAGGTACAAGAGACCATGAAAAAATATGTTGATCAGGGAAAACAGGATACGCGAAGCGGTTTTGGCGCAGGACTCACAGAATTGGGTCGCAGCAATCCAAAAGTAGTTGCCCTGTGTGCTGATCTGATCGGATCTTTAAAAATGCAGACGTTCCAGGAAGAAAATCCGGATCGTTTTTACCAGGTTGGGGTCGCTGAGGCCAATATGATGGGAATTGCAGCCGGTCTTACAATTGGAGGGTACATTCCCTTTACAGGAACCTTTGCCAATTTCTCTACGGGTCGTGTTTATGATCAGATACGCCAATCAATTGCCTATTCGCACAAAAATGTAAAGATCTGTGCTTCACATGCCGGGATCACGCTCGGGGAAGATGGCGCTACACACCAAATCCTTGAAGATATCGGGCTTATGAAAATGCTTCCTGGAATGACGGTGATCAATACGTGTGATTTTAATCAGACAAAGGCCGCTACCCTCTCTATTGCCGAGCATCACGGACCGGTTTACCTGCGTTTTGGGAGGCCCAAAGTGCCAAATTTCACTGCTGTTGACCAGGATTTCCAGATCGGGAAGGCAGTAACGCTGATTGAAGGTAACGATGTGACTATTGCCGCCACCGGACACCTGGTATGGGAAGCACTCCTCGCAGCAGAAAATCTTGCCAACCAGGGAATATCGGCAGAAGTGATCAATATTCACACGATCAAACCGCTGGATGAAGAAACTTTAGTCAGATCCGTCCGTAAAACCGGCTGCATTGTCAGTGCAGAAGAGCATAATTATTTAGGAGGTCTTGGGGAAAGTATTGCGCGTACAATGGCGCAGCATCACCCAAGTCCACAGGCTTTTGTGGCAACCCAGGATACATTTGGGGAAAGTGGGACTCCTGCCCAGCTTATGGAGAAATACGGATTGAACAATAAAGCGATAGAAGAGGCCGTTGTACAGGTGTTAAATCGAAAAAGGTAAATATTGGTATCGTTTTTGATACCCTTATTGCCAAACAATCGAACACCATATGAAATGCGCTTCGTTAAAGGAAAATCCTTCAACTACATTTATTAGCATACTTCATACTGTTGTTCTCTAATTTAAATTCAGAACAATGAGAAAGACACTTATGTCGGCGGTACTAGCGTTAATCGCGACCGTCACTTTTGCTCAGTCAGAACCCGGAATCGGGATCAAAGCAGGTTTAAATTACAGCGCCAACGGAGACTATTTTGAATCGATCAGTGCTGCGGCACAGGATCCGGACCGTAATGTCGGTTTTCACATCGGTCTGTACGGGAAATTGGGACGCGATCTCTATTTCCGTCCGGAATTGGTTTACACCAAGACCAAATCGGATTACAGCGGTGATGTATTTGATGTCAGTAAACTGGATGCCCCATTATTGGTGGGCACTAAAGTTATTGGACCATTACACGTATTTGGAGGCCCGGCCTTCCAATACATCCTGAACTCCGATTTTGATGGCATATCTATAGATCGCGTGGAAAACGATTTCACGGTAGGCCTTAATTTAGGTGCAGGCGTGAATTTGGGTAGATTAGGTGTTGAAATCCGCTATGAACGTGGCTTTAGTGAGAATGAAGCACGTTTCATCAATACAAATATTACGACGATTGAAGACAGTCGGATCGATACGCGGCCAGATCAATTAGTATTGAGTGTCTCTATTAGTTTAGGGAAGGATAAATAAATAAGGAAAGAAAAAGTAAAGACCCTGAAGCACCTGCTTCAGGGTTTTTTAGTTTGTATCAGGATCTAAATAATCCGGGATTCCATCACCGTCAGAATCCGGCGTTGAGATCAAATTGCCCTCATCGTCCAATTCTATCTCATCGCGGGTAGGTGTTCCGTCCTGATCATCATCGGGGTCCAGAAAATTTGAGAAACGGATCAATTGTCCGGTCGACTTTTCGGCTTCTTCATCCGTATTATCATTGTATAAATAGCCATCCCCATCCAGATCTTCCTGTATGGAAGGGATACCATCATTATCGTGATCTGTTGGATTCACAGCAAAAAGATCAATTTCAAAGATCAAGGGACTATATGCAGGTACGGGTCCCTGGGGTACATTAAAGAATCCCAAACCAGAAGGCAAAAAGAAAAGTCCTACGCCATATCCTTCTACGGTAACCGTACCATCTCCATTATCAATGAAATTTGTGCCGGCTTGGAAAAATGGTGTTGCCTCTGAAAAACCACGTGCGCCCTGTTGCGGGCCTTGCAATTGTGCCAGGTCGAACCAAACGCCAAAATTTTCTGAGGCATCAAATGCTTCACCTGTTAATAAGGATCCTTTATAGCGAACAAATACAGAATCTGCCACAGACGGGCTCGGTCCTCCACCAGGTCGGGCGCTCAGATAGTAGAATGTATGATCGATTGTCACATCTTCATCCAGGAAGAACTCTCCGGCTTGTATACCTCGGGTCTCACTGCTTACCTGATCGATCAATGGGGTCTTATCTGCGTTATCTCCAGCTATAGTATCCAGAACGATCTTAAAATCAAATCCGGCAGGCGGATTGTCAAAGTCCTCATAATTATAGAAATGCGTCTGAAGGTATTCAATTAATTCGGCCGCATCCTCTGCTTCAACTTCGGCAAAGTCGCGAGGAGGAACTACTTCAAAATCAGGTCCGTCATCATTAGAACAAGAGAAGAGGATTAGGATGAGAAGCAAACTAAACACCCGTTTGGAAAGATACATCACAGCTACTTTTTAAGCCCGCAAGATACAATTTTCCCCTATTTTTGCGTCCTACCTTAACAAAGATTTTGGGAGGATGCGAATCGACAAATACCTGTGGTGTACCCGTTACTTTAAAACCCGCAACCAGGCTACGGAAGCGGCGAAAAAAGGACATATAAATTTGAATGGTGTGTCGGCTAAACCAGCCAGGGAGATCCGTATTGGAGATCACATTGGTGTGCGTATCAACCAGGTAACCTATGAACTGGAGGTTTTGGAGATCCCGAAAAGCAGAGTAGGCGCCAAATTAATAGATGGACTCCGAAAAGATTGCACCTCAAAAGAAGCGTTAGCGCATAGGGATATGATGCGTCTGGCCAAGAAGCATTATCGAAAAAAAGGAGAAGGACGGCCAACTAAGAAAGACCGAAGAGATATTGAAGGCTATCTCGATGATACGGAATGAAACTCTTTCCTATCTTTGATCAGAAATCAGGTTTGAGATGAAAAATAAGATCTTATCGCACACACAGATCCAGCATAAAATAAGGCGCATCGCCTATCAGATCTATGAAACTAATGTCAATGAAAAAAAGATCATCATTGCCGGGATAAAAGGCGGGGGGCTGAAGCTAGCAACCAAGATCCAGGAGATCCTGGAAGAGATCACTTCAGCCAAAATCGTGCTTTGTACAATTAGTATGAACAAGAAAGATCCCTTAGAAAGTGGCGTAGCTACTTCACTTGAAGAAAAGGACTATAAAAATGCCTCGGTGGTGATCGTTGATGATGTTTTAAATTCCGGGACTACCTTGATCTATGCGGTGCACCACTTCCTCCAAACTCCGTTAAAGCGACTTAAAACTGCGGTTTTAGTGAACCGCAATCATAAAAAATATCCGGTAAAAGCCGATTTTAAGGGAATCTCTTTGTCGACATCCCTGCTGGAACACATAGAAGTTAAGATCGCAGCAAAAAACGCAGCAGTCTACTTAGACTAATGCCTCACGGATCTCGTTGACGATCTGCTCTAAAGACTTCTCTCCACAACTAATATGATGCTTTGCCTGAGTGTAGTAAGCACTTCGCTCAAAAATATGCTTCCCTATAAATTCAACCAATTCGTGATCGTCTAAATGGCTTATTAAGGGTCGATGTGCTTTCTCTTTCTTCAGGCGCTGGGCCAATACAGCAATGGGTGTTTGAAGATAGAGGGTGCGCACTTCATTTTTTTCCAGAAGTAATAGGTTGTTTCCATAACACGGCGTTCCTCCGCCGGTAGCAAGGATAAATTGATCATTCGTGTTTAAGAATTCCTCTAGTATTTCTGCTTCTTTTTTTCTGAAGAATATTTCCCCTTTTTTAGAGAACAACTTTTGAACACTAGTTCCTGTTGCTTCTACGATCAGGGTATCCAGGTCAAAAAAAGGCAATTGCAATTCCTCGGCCAGGGCAGATCCAATGGCCGATTTACCACTACCCATATATCCAAGAAGCGCGAATTTTTTAGGAGTCATGTTGCAAAAATGAGGGAATTGAAACACAATTCAAAGAATTGCCAAAAATATACATAGCAGCTCTTGAAAAATGGAATTATGATAGTATATTTGCCCTCCTTTGCAATCCTTACGGATGGCTTCGGCGGGCTAAGCACCCGAAATTATGATATTTAGACCTGATAGCTCAGTTGGTAGAGCATCTCCCTTTTAAGGAGAGGGTCCTGGGTTCGAGCCCCAGTCAGGTCACGAAGTGACATGGAATCCCGGCTATCTAGCCGGGATTTTTTATGCAATAAAACTGGGGTGAGAAGTTTATGCTGTAAAGCAGCGAAGCGCTTTTACAGTAAGCCCCAGTCAGGTCACCAGAGAGAGCAAAACCCACCAATTTGGTGGGTTTTTTTATTGTAGCTAATTCGGTAATGATGTTCAACAAGCTCTGTTATTCCTTTTTTTCTACAGATTATTTAAGACTTCTATTTGGCTTTTAAATCTTTTAAAAATCTTTTCTTCTTCTCGTTGAATACCCTTTAGAACGTCCTCTAATTCGATAATATCTGAATTTCGGGACAACATCTTAATACAGGCGTATTGAACGACATTTGTTATACTTCCTCCCGACAGTTCGTATTGTGCAACTATAGAAGGTATGTCAACATCATTCTTGAATTTGACATTTTTTGGAAAGGATAGGTCCCAAATTTCCTTTCTCTCTGTATAGGCTGGGAAAGGAAATTTTATTATGGCATTAAACCGTCTCATAAACGCTTCATCCATATTAGATTTGTAATTGG
>JAOTYW010000151.1 GCA_029861705.1 Flavobacteriaceae bacterium | reverse complement strand
ATTTCCATGGTAAAAATGGTTGAAAAAATGTGCCATAACCCGGCTATTCTCTTTGATATTGAAAAAAGAGGCTTTATACGGGAGGGCTATTTCGCCGATCTTGTTGTAGTCAATCCAGAAGCCCCCTGGGTGGTTTCTAAAGAGAACGTTTTATACCATTGTCAATGGTCTCCTTTTGAAGGCTGGAAATTAGATGCTAAAGTGACTCATACCTTTGTCAATGGTCATTTGGCATTTGAAAATGGTATCATTTCCCCTGAGCGACATGCCATGCGGTTAACATTCAACAGATGAGAAAACTTGTAATATTTTGTACGATTTTTTGGCTGGTATCCTGTGCCGAGGAGATTATTGAAAAACCCGAAAATCTTATTCCACAGGAACAAATGACGAATATTATTTATGATATGGCAGTTTTGAATGCTGCTAATGAGATCAATGCCCAGATCCTGAGCGAATATATAAAGCACCCTTCCGAATTTATCTTCAAAAAATACGGGATTGATAGTATTCAGTACGTTAAAAGCGACCTGTATTACGCTTCTATTCCTGAGGCATACGACAAGATCTATAATTCTGTGAAACTACTTCTGGACAAAGAAAAGGCTGAAATAGATGAAAAGCGTAGGCAAGCTGCAGACAGTGCCCGTAATCAGACTGTGATCAAACGCTAGATATTACAGGAATTTATCGGGATATTCCGCCTTGTACTTATTGCAACCGAAATAAATAGCCTGTGCCATTAATTCATAGGAGAAGGGGAGGTGTTTTTCGATCTTCTGACCGTTATAAGTTTTGATATTTGAAAGTCCTTTTATATTATCTGAAGTTATTTTCCGGGCTTTGTTATAGAGACGTGCATGTAGCCAATCCAGAGGTAAGAGCAATCTCAAATGCCATTTTTTCAAAGCCTTCTTCGGGGCAGACATATTGTATTCCCTGGCTATGGCCGAAAAGATCTCCTTATACGTCATATTTTGATTAACCAGAATAAATCGCTCCCCTGTTATATCCGAATTCATCAAACCGATCATACTTGTTGTCACATCATTAATAGTGACTACACCACTTCCCCCTGGGGGATACCACTTTGGTTTTTTAGCCACCATTTTAAACAGAGCCCCACTGCCTGAATGCCAAAATCCAGGGCCGATTATGATCCCGGGATTCACGATTACAACCTGTACCCCTTCCTGTGCTCCACGCCATATCTCCTTTTCAGCCCCATATTTAGTGACGGCATACGCAGACTGTGTGTTCTCATCCCATTCTGTTTCTTCATCCATAACTTGCTGATGTGTGCCATCGCCCAAAGCAGCGATAGAACTGACATAGCATATTTTTTCAACACCGTAATGAATACAAAAATTTACGACATTTTGAGTGCCAATCACATTTGTCAGGTACAGGCGGTTCTTGTCTTTTGGATCAAAAGATATAAGGGCAGCACAATGATAAACACGCTTAATATTTTTTAAGGCCCCACCCAGATCTGCGGGATCCAGTATATCTGCTTCGTACCATTCTATCTTATCGAAAAGTTTTTCCGGCTCAGGAGCGTAATAACCAAAAACACGCTTGACCCGTTCCAGATCACTTCCGGCCCTAAACAGGGCCCTGACCTGTTGGCCTTCTGCCAGTAATTTGAAGAGGATATGACTTCCTACTAAACCCGTTGCGCCCGTTACGAGGATCATATTTCAAATGTAGGTAATTGAGGTGGATATATTTAGCCTGTGTCCCTGCCATAGTTAGGTTTTACCATATATTTGCAGCAATGTAAGTCAACTGACTCATGCAACAGAATTTTGTCGAAGAGCTTAGGTGGAGAGGGATGATCCAGGATGTCATGCCCGGTACGGACGATCATTTGATGGAAGAAATGCGGGCAGCTTATGTCGGGGTCGACCCAACTGCAGATTCACTCCATATAGGTCACCTGGTGAGTATTATGATGCTTCGCCATTTTCAGATCGCAGGCCATAAACCCATCGCCCTCGTGGGAGGTGCCACAGGAATGATAGGAGACCCTTCAGGAAAGTCGGCTGAGCGCAATTTACTGGATGAAACAACACTGCGTTTTAACCAGGAAGCGATCAAAGGACAGCTTTCCCGATTTCTGGATTTTGAAAGTGATACGCCAAATGCAGCGCAGCTGGTTAATAACTATGACTGGATGAAGGAAGTGAGCTTCCTGGATTTTATACGGGATATTGGAAAGCATATTACTGTAAACTATATGATAGCCAAGGATTCTGTAAAAAAAAGACTTTCTGCTGATGCAAAAGAAGGGATGTCTTTTACAGAGTTTACGTACCAGTTGGTTCAGGCTTTTGATTTTCTCTATCTCTTTGAGAACTTCCAATGCACGCTCCAGATGGGCGGTAGTGATCAATGGGGAAATATTACTACCGGAGCTGAATTGATCAGGAGAAAAGTTTCTGGTAAAGGCTATGCACTTACATGTCCGTTGATCACAAAAGCAGATGGCAGCAAGTTCGGTAAGACCGAAGGGGGCAATATATGGCTGGATCCACATAGGACATCTCCCTATAAATTCTATCAGTATTGGTTGAATACTTCAGATACGGATGCCGAAAAGTATATCAAAATATTTACGTTGCTTTCTAAAGACACCATTGAAGGATTGGTTCAGGCACATCAGGGCGCACCCCATGAACGCATCTTGCAAAAGCGACTGGCCGATGAGGTCACAACGATGGTGCACTCAAAAGAGGATCTCGAAAATGCGAAAAAAGCAAGTGATATTCTCTTTGGAAGGGCTACGGCAGAATCGCTGAAAACATTGGACGAGCATACCTTTCTAGACATCTTTGAAGGCGTGCCGCAAACAACGATCTCCAGCGAATTGATAGATAGTGGACTGGATATGATAGCTGCTCTTGCGGCGAAAACAGGATTTTTAAATTCTAATGGTGAAGCCCGAAGGGAACTGAAACAGAATTCTATTTCAGTGAACAAGGAGAAAGTGAAAGAGGATTATACCCTGACCCAGAAAGACCTCATAAACGAGAAGTATATACTGCTTCAACGCGGTAAAAAGAACTATTTTCTCATCACAGTAGAATAGTGATATCTCCTCATATTTATAGGCCAGACCATGTACGTGATCTTCAGCAACACTATGGTGAATTATTAGGGGCCGGCAAAACTGGTTTGGAAGTGAAGCTTCATCTAGAACGGATTGCGCTCAGAATGTATCAGGGTATTTTAAAAAAAAAGGAGACCATCCTGAAGGAGATCAACAACTATCATAAGGCGTATTTAGGAATGCCCATTGCAACACTGCGTGATCTGCAACTGGGCAAAGAAGTGGCTTTTACTGCGATCGCTCATGAATACGGATTTGCTTCATAGGAGCAGATAGAACAAAGATATTTTACCTATGATCCTTTCTTTGAAATTGCCCTTTCTTCACTCCTGGCAGGAGAATTAGCTGCACTCAAAAGTCTTCTTAAGAAGCATCCCAAACTGCTGACAGAACGCTCTCCTTATGGGCATAAAGCTAGTTTGTTGCACTATACCGCTAGTAACGGGGGTAGAACTCTGGCGACAGCAGGTTCTAACGAACATTGCTGAGTTCGCAAAAATACTCTTGCAGCAAGGGGCAGATAAAAATGCGCTGATGATGGTCTACGGCGGAGAATTTACGGCCTATGCACTTGCTTAAAGCAGTGCACATCCATATGATGCCGGCATTGCGCCTGAATTACTGGCCGTATTGGGATAAGTATTTATTTTACCATCAGGTTGCATCCGCGGATATCAGAACTGTCAAACCGACCCAGGATTTCAACGGCTCCATCTTCTCGGATCTTACCCAGATCATCAGTTGCAATAAAAGAGCAGGAGTATAGGTTTGCAAGATCTATGATATTTACGCCTCCGGTTTGAGAAGAGGAGGCTATAGACAGTGGATCCTCAACTTCACGAAGGCTAAGTCGTACCCAGGGAGGAAAATAAAAATGCCCATTTTTGGTCGCATATCCTTGAGATAACAATTCGGTCATTCCATATTCTGAATGAATATCAGCAACACCAAATTTGCTTTTTAGGAAAGCATGGAGTTCTTCCCGGATCCATTCCGGACGTGTGCCTTTCATGCCCCCGGTTTCCATTATAATGGTGTTTTCCAGTGATTGGGGATATGCTTCGGCCAGGTCAAGGAGCGCATAAGAAACACCAATCAACATAACAGCCTGGCCTGCTTTCTCAAGGCGCTGCAGTTGTTTCGATAAGGCTACGATATCATCCAGATAAAAACCCCCTTCATCGTGTCCGGAACACTGCATCAGGTAATTAACCATATAAACCAGAGAGGCATTCCCGCGTTCCAGGTAAGATGGAAGTAACGCCAAGATCACATAATCGGAAGGCTTGCCGTAAACACGCTTAAACCCTTCTAATATGCTCCTTTGGTAAAGGGATTCTGAGATCACATAATGGCTACTTGGGATAGTGCCTGTTGTACGACTACTTTCAAATACGAGGGATACGGGTTCCGTACCGGATACAATCTTTTCAGTCTTAAAAAAACGTATAGGAAGAAAAGGGATATCAGATGTATTATCAACATTTGACGGTCTTTTCCCAAGGTGTTCACAAAACTTTCTGTAAATCGGATTGTGGCTATACTGAAAACTAAAAATTTCAAGGGCCAGGGTGTCAAAATCCTGAGAAGACTTTATAGAGAATAGCTGATTTTCCAAAGTAGACTGGCCGTTCATGGTGTTATACTAGCGGTTACTGGAACCTAACACAAAGGTAGAGGCTTATAAGAGAATATCACACCTTATTTAACGATCAGCTTGCGTGTAATGTTCCTGGAGCTTGTTTTGAGTTGCACCATATACACACCTGGATCTAACTTAGATATATCTAAGCGGGAGTCCCGAACGGCTTGTTGAAGTACTAGCTTGCCAAAAACATCAAAAATAGCGATCTCTTTAGGCCCAATAACATCTGTTGTGATGTACACTACATTATCAAAGGCCGGATTTGGGTAGAGATCAAATGTCTCTTCCTGACTTGCAGCACTTTGATCAAAGTTGGTGCTTTGCGCTGAGGCAACTAAGGGAAGCAATAAAATGAGGAAAAAGTAGATTATTCTCATTTAAGATTTTTTGGGACAACGGAGTAAAAGTACGCACTGGGTGGCCTAAAAGAAATTTATTGTTGTGAAAATGGAAAAAATGTAGGTCAACAAAAATAAGGATGCATTTCATCGATAAAATCAGCCTTTTGAAGAGAAGAGGAAGATTTAGAAATAAATAAGCAGGTATTTTCCTACTTACTTAATGACCAGTTTGCGTGTAGCCGACCGATCCTTTTCAAATACGCGAAGTACATAAACCCCAGGTTCTAAACTGGAAACATTGAGTTCTTTACCTAGAATTGTTGTTTCTACTACTGGTGTACCCAAAACATTGTAGATCAATATCTTCTTGGGCTCATTATGCTGCGTACTGATGTAGACTTTGCCATCTAATACCGGGTTAGGGTACATCTTAAAACCTTCAATACCACCCATATCCGGTTTGTCCTGGGCAAACCCAACGGAAATAAATAACATACAGATGATGAGGTAAATGTGCTTCATACGCAATGAACAGCAAAGAATATACCACAAATATATCGATTATTGAATCTGATCGCAGGTCTTGATTGTTAAAAATCTGCCTGAATTCGATGAATTACACTTTTTAAAGTCAAAAATAGGGCGGATACCAACATTCCTTGCTGAAATAATTGGGCACGTCTTTGGAATTAATAGTGGATAATAAATTGCGTTTAAGGGATTTGGGTTAAGCTCGAAAGCACAAAATAATCCCAAGTATTATCGTTATTTTTAGGCGCTTTTATGCAGACTCGCTAAATGAAAAAACAGGACATTAAAATATTATTAGTAGACGATGAACCGGATATCCTGGAGATCTTAAATTACAATCTGTCTTCCCAGGGATACCAGGTTTATACAGCAAAAAATGGTGTGGAAGGGGTGGCCAAAGCGAAGAAGAATAAACCGCATCTGATTATACTGGACGTAATGATGCCGGAAATGGATGGTATTGAAGCTTGCGAAGAGATCAGAAATACACCTGGGATAGAAAATACATTAATCACATTTCTTACGGCAAGAGGGGAAGATTATTCACAAGTAGCCGGTTACGATGCTGGTGCAGATGATTATATCACTAAACCTGTAAAACCTAAAGTGTTACTCAGCAAAGTAAAAGCATTATTAAGGCGGCTTCGCGAAGAGAAATCGAAACAAGAGGATATACTGAAAATAGGGGAACTGATTATTAATAGGGAAGAATACAGAGTGGTTAATCATGGCATGAATTTGATTTTGCCGCGAAAGGAATTCGAATTATTGGCCTTGCTGGCATCAAAACCAGATAAGGTTTTCAGACGAGATGTGATCCTTGATGAAGTATGGGGTCGTGAAGTTGTCGTGGGCGGACGTACCATTGATGTGCATATTCGTAAGTTAAGAGAGAAAATAGGGGATCACCATTTTCAGACGATCAAGGGGGTAGGTTATAAGTTTGTACAATGAAGAATAGAAAGATCAAAAGGTCTTACAAATTTGCTCTAAGAACTTCTTTGACACTGACAGGGCTGCTTTTGTTGGTTGCCGGACTCACTTTGTGGCTGTTGGGCAATTTTAACGAAGCTATCCTATATCTCTTGGTTTCCGCTATCCTCGTTTTTGTTCTGAGCTTCTTGATCATCCAGATCAGAATTGAAAAATTTATCTATAAAAGGATTAAAAAATTATATGATGATGTCTCCCTACTAGAATCTGCTACACTTATGTCGAAGCCTATCGTAACGGATATGACAACTCTAACATCCGAAATCGAACGTTTT
>JAOTYW010000150.1 GCA_029861705.1 Flavobacteriaceae bacterium | reverse complement strand
TGTTTAAAAACAGGTGCTGGTTTGGTAAGCACCTTTATTCCAGTATGCGGTTATACGGCTATGCAGGCTGCACTGCCAGAGGCGATGACAGAAACGGATCCTAACGAAGTGATGCTCACTAAGATCGAATCCACAACAGAAATGGACGTTGTGGCCATTGGTATGGGTTTGGGTACTTCGGAAGAAACAGTAAGCACCTTTGGGTCATTCCTCAAAAGCTATAAAGGAAGCCTTGTCATTGATGCAGATGGGATAAATATCCTGGCTAAAAATAAGAAGCTCTTAAAATTTATCCCAAAGGATGCCATTCTGACACCACATCCGGGAGAATTACGTCGACTCTTAGGTGAGTGGAAAGATGATTTTGAAAAAGTAGAAAAAGCCAAAGCGTTCTCCCTGGAGCACAGTTGTATCTTGATCATTAAAGGGGCACATACGATTGTTTTTTATGAAGGACAGGGTTTTATCAACAATACGGGTAATCCGGGAATGGCCACTGCTGGAAGTGGTGATGCCTTATCCGGAATCATTGCAGCGCTTCTTGGACAGGGATATATGCCAATTCAGTCGGCCATATTCGGCGTCTACCTTCACGGGCTAGCAGGAGATTTAGCTGCCAGCACCATGGGATTTGAAGCTATGACAGCGAGTGACCTAATTGCCAATATTGGGAATGCCTTTATAGACCTGTTTAAACAAGTTGAACCCCCTCAGGAAGCCGAGGGAGACAGCGAGGAAGTCGACTAAGCGGCCTTCACTATGTTGTTGACCCAGCTAACGGCTTTTCTATAATCGATAAAAAACTCCATCGGATTTTTATAGAAGAGACGCTCTATGTTGAAATTATGCATATCCATTTCTCTCAGGGAGACAATGGCAAATGCTTTGAGGAATGGTAATTCGCGTAAATAGCTGTAGATAGTCGGATCCAATGCAAAAGCGTGTTTTCTTACGCTTATGATCCCAAAATTGCGATTTCGGAAATGGATTTCTGATATGCCTATGATCTGATATGCCCTTTCCAGGGTGAGGGTACTGCCTTCATTAAATTTACAAAGGAGGAAATTCTCATATACCTGGATGGCACCTATATCTATAGTATATTCCCTAATTATGCGGGGTTTTTTAACGGGCCCAATTTTCATTTAGTTTGATTCTAGTGTACTCAAGGCGAATGTAGGGGCAAGGTGCACTCACAGGAAATATATTAGACTAAAGGTCGAAATATCGTTTATACGGCTGATTCAGGGGCGTGAGAGGGATTTTTTCCTACAAATAAGAACAAAAAAAGAGCCTCAATTTGAGGCTCTAAATGTAAGTTGAAATTGGTTACTCTGAAGCCTTTGGTGACTTTTTGGCTTTCTTGATCTTTATAACCAAGGTATCTTTTTTCTCGTCCAGATCCATTGCGATCTGATCCCCTTCTTCGAGTTTTGCATTTACGATCTCTTCGGCAAGTGCATCTTCTATATATTTTTGGATCGCTCGCTTTAAAGGCCGGGCGCCGTATTCTTTGTCAAATCCTTTATCAGCAATGTAATCTTTAGCTTTTTCGCTAAGCTTAAGTTCATAACCGATGTCACGGATTCGCTGAAACAACTTATTGAGTTCTATATCGATGATCTTATGGATATGCTCTCGCTCAAGCGGATTAAAGACAACAACATCATCTATCCGGTTTAAAAATTCAGGAGCAAAGGCCTTTTTTAAGGCATTTTCGATCACACTCTTCTGATGGCTGTCGACCTGGGATTTCTTAGCCTGAGTTCCAAAACCTACACCCTGACCAAAGTCTTTCAATTGTCTAGATCCTATATTGGAAGTCATAATAATGATCGTATTCCTGAAATCGATCTTTCTGCCTAAACTATCCGTAAGGAAGCCATCGTCCAGCACCTGTAAAAGCATATTGAATACGTCTGGATGGGCTTTTTCTACTTCATCCAGCAGAATAACAGAATACGGTTTTCTACGAACTTTTTCAGTGAGTTGTCCGCCTTCTTCATAACCGACGTATCCCGGAGGTGCACCTACTAAACGAGATATGGCGAATTTTTCCATATACTCGCTCATATCGATCCGAATAAGGGCTTCTTCTGAATCAAACAGCTCCTGGGCCAATACTTTTGCCAGCTGTGTTTTACCCACACCTGTTTGCCCCAGGAATATAAAGGAGCCAATAGGTTTATTTGGATCTTTCAATCCGGCTCTGTTTCTCTGGATGGCTTTTGCCACTTTGCCAACAGCTTCGTCCTGCCCCACGACATTGCCTTTGATCAGCTCGGGTAATTCCGCCAATTTATTACTTTCCGTCTGGGCTATTCTATTAACCGGTACGCCACTCATCATAGAAACAACATCTGCTACATTATCTTCTGTAACTGTTTCCCTATGCTGCTTGCTATCTTCTTCCCATTTTTCCTGGGCCGTTGCTAATTCTTTTTCAATGCGTTTTTCATCATCCCGAAGTTTCGCTGCCTCTTCATAGCGTTGTTTCTTGACCACGTTATTTTTAAGATCACGCACATCTTCCAATTGCTTTTCGAGTTCCAGTATCTGATCCGGCACGTCCATATTCACGATATGAACCCTGGAACCCGACTCGTCAAGGGCGTCAATAGCCTTGTCCGGTAAGAACCTGTCCGTCATGTAGCGATTGGTGAGCTTCACGCAAGCGATCAGCGCCTCATCAGTATAATTTACATTGTGATGATCTTCATATTTCACTTTGATATTCTGAAGGATCTCAATGGTTTCTTCCACGGTAGTAGGCTCCACCATTACTTTTTGGAACCTTCGTTCAAGGGCACCATCTTTTTCAATGTACTGTCTGTATTCATCCAGGGTCGTTGCTCCAATACATTGAATATCGCCTCTTGCTAATGCAGGTTTAAACATATTCGATGCATCCAGGCTACCCGTAGCACCGCCTGCACCAACGATGGTATGGATCTCATCGATAAATAGGATGACATCCTCATTTTTTTCTAGTTCGTTCATCACGGCTTTCATCCGCTCCTCGAACTGTCCTCTATATTTTGTGCCCGCCACCAGGGAAGCCAGGTCAAGTGTTACAAGCCTTTTACCATAAAGGATTCGTGAAACTTTCTTGTTGATTATCCGTAAGGCCAGGCCTTCAGCAATAGCACTTTTACCGACACCGGGTTCTCCGATAAGTAGCGGATTGTTCTTTTTCCTTCTGCTCAGGATCTGAGAAACACGTTCGATCTCTTTTTCCCGCCCGACTACCGGATCTAATTTATTCTCTTCAGCCAACTTGGTCAGGTCACGGCCGAAATTATCTAAAACAGGTGTTTTAGATTTTTTGTTTCCTTTCTGTCCGGAAGAATTCCCAAAAGACCCCTCTTTACTTTCAGCGGGTTCGTCAGGATCACTGGGATAAGATTCCGATGTAGTAGGTTCTATGTAATCATCTTCACTGGTAATCATGGATTTAAACTGGTCTTTTACCCCGTCATAGTCCACCTTCATTTTATGTAATAATTTGGTGGTAGGGTCATTTTCGTTACGTAAAATACAAAGCAATAAATGGGCTGTGTTAATGGAGGAACTCTGAAAAAGCTTAGCTTCTAGAAATGTAGTTTTTAAAGCGCGTTCAGCCTGTCGGGTCAAATGCAGGTTTTTTTTGTCTTTCTGGCTACTGCCCGGATTGGGGTTTGCCGGACTCAGAATCTCAACTTTTCGTCTTAAATGATCCAGATCTACATCAAGGGCATCCAGGATACTGATCGCTTTTCCATTCCCATCACGCAGCAATCCCAGCATCAAATGCTCGGTCCCGATAAAGTCGTGTCCAAGCCTTAACGCCTCTTCCTTGCTGTAGGCAATTACATCCTTAACGCGTGGTGAAAAATTATCATCCATAGTAACCCTTATAGTTTGATTAAAAGTAGTAAAACTTAGTATAAGAACGTCAAATACTATACCTATATTCGATAAACTAGGACGAAATGACGAAAAAAACGAAGATTTACCAAATGATTAACACTCAAATTATCAACGAATACGGGGCTTACAAGTGTTAATAAATTCCTTAATAAAGTGGACATCCAATGCCTTCCGAAGTAGTGATTTTATGTATATTGCCACGATATTATAAACCCAAAAAATCAGAAGATTTTATAGATGGCAGAAGGCGAGAAATTGATCCCCATTAATATAGATGATGAGATGAAATCGGCCTACATTGATTACTCAATGTCGGTCATTGTGTCACGTGCCTTACCCGATGTCAGAGATGGGTTAAAACCCGTACATCGAAGAGTACTCTATGGCATGCATGAATTGGGGGTTAGGTCAGGTAGTTCATATAAGAAATCGGCTCGTATTGTCGGTGAGGTTTTAGGTAAATACCACCCTCATGGCGATACCTCTGTATATGACACGATGGTCCGTATGGCTCAGCAATGGAGTTTGCGATATATGCTGGTAGACGGACAAGGAAATTTTGGTTCTATCGATGGTGATAGTCCTGCAGCAATGCGGTATACGGAAGCCCGGATGCGGAAGATCGCAGATGAAATGCTTTCCGATATTGATAAGGAAACTGTAGATCATCAATTAAACTTTGATGACACGCTGCAGGAACCAACAGTTCTCCCAACACGTATCCCGAATTTATTGATCAATGGAGCTTCAGGTATTGCAGTAGGTATGGCGACGAATATGCCGCCGCATAACCTGGCAGAAGTTGTAGATGGCACGGTTGCTTATATAGACAATCCCGATATTGAAATAGATGAATTGATCACTCATATAAAAGCACCCGACTTTCCAACTGGTGGTATCATCTATGGCTACGATGGTGTGCGAGAAGCTTTCCATACCGGAAGAGGTAGAGTTGTCATGCGGGCTAAAGCCACCTTTGAAGAAATACAGGGCAGGGAAAGCATCATTGTTTCAGAGATCCCATTCCAGGTGAATAAGGCCGATATGATCAAGAAGACGGCCGACATGGTCAATGACAAGAAAATAGAAGGTATAGCTACTATTCGTGATGAATCGGATCGAAAAGGGATGCGCATTGTCTATGTCCTGAAAAGAGATGCTATTCCCAATATCGTACTGAATACACTCTATAAATATACAGCGCTGCAGAGCTCTTTCAGTGTAAATAATATTGCATTGGTAAAGGGCCGGCCAGAACTACTTAATGTCAAGCAGATCATTGGCCATTTTGTAGACCACAGGCATGAAGTGGTAGTAAGACGCACCAAATACGAGCTTAGAAAAGCAGAGGAGCGTGCACACATCCTTGAAGGCCTCATAATTGCTTCAGATAATATTGATGAGGTAATTGCACTGATCCGTGCATCCAAAAATCCGGAAGAAGCCCGTGAGAACCTCATGGAACGGTTTAAGCTTACGGAAATTCAGGCTAAGGCCATAGTGGAAATGAGACTGCGTCAACTGACCGGGCTCGAGCAGGATAAGCTAAGAACAGAATTTGATGACTTAATCAAAACGATAGCCGACCTAAAGGACATTCTGGACGATAAGGAGCGCAGAATGAACATCATTAAGACCGAACTGCAAGAAGTAAGAGATAAATATGGCGATGATCGAAGATCAGAGATCAACTATGCAGGTGGGGATCTGAGCATTGAGGATATGATCCCGGATGAGCAGGTTGTTATTACTATTTCGCATGCCGGTTATATCAAGCGAACACCGCTCACTGAATATAAGACTCAACACAGGGGAGGGGTAGGCCAGAAGGCATCCTCTACAAGGAATGAAGATTTCCTTGAGCATTTGTTTGTAGGTACTAACCACCAGTATATGTTGTTCTTCACCCAAAAAGGTCAATGTTACTGGATGCGAGTCTATGAAATCCCTGAGGGAAGTCGGACTTCAAAAGGACGTGCCATACAAAACCTGATCAACCTATCGCCTGACGATAAGGTGAAAGCCTTTATTTGTACTAAGGATCTGAAAGATGAGGAGTATGTCAATGGACATTACGTGATCATGGCCACCAAGAAAGGTGCTGTCAAGAAAACAAGTTTAGAGCAATATTCCCGTCCGCGTCAGAATGGTATTATTGCTATTAATATAAGAGAGGATGATGAGCTACTGGAAGCAAAACTTACAACCGGTACCAGCCAGATAATCCTTGGTTTACGATCCGGTAAAGCTATCAGATTTGAAGAAGGGAAAACCCGTCCTATGGGAAGGAATGCCTCCGGAGTCCGGGGTATTAGGCTTGCGAATGAGGATGACGAGGTAATCGGGATGGTCTCTATTCATAATTTTGATGAAGATCTCTTGGTTGTGGCTGAGAATGGATATGGTAAGCGTTCGTCAATTGAAGACTATCGTATTACGAACCGCGGTGGTAAAGGCGTGAAAACAATTTCAATTACCAAAAAGACCGGACCTTTAGTTGCGATCAAAAGCGTATCTGATAGCGATGATCTGATGATCATCAACAAATCTGGGATTGCGATACGCATGAGCGTGGAGGATCTACGAACTATGGGACGCGCCACACAGGGAGTTAAGTTGATCAATTTAAAAGACTCGGATTCCATTGCTGCGGTTGCCAAGGTAATGAAGGATGAGGAAGACATTGACAATACGGATATCTTGAATATGGAAGTAAAAACAGAAGATGGCACGGCTATTGATAATGATAGCGCGGACACCAAATAATTTTATTAATAATCACTAAGAATAAACACTAAGAATAAATACAAATTATAATGAAGACCACTATTAGTATGTTAATGGCCATGTTGTTCTGCCTGGCCGGATTTTCACAGAAATCGGAATTAAAAGCGGCTGACAAAGCCATGAAAGGTGGAGACTCCGCGTCAGCTATTACCACTTTGGAAGGGATCACCGGAATGATCGGTGGAACCGATGATAAGATAAAAGGGCAGTATTACTACACCCTTG
>JAOTYW010000149.1 GCA_029861705.1 Flavobacteriaceae bacterium | reverse complement strand
ACGACGACGTCCCAAATGATGGGTGATTGAAGCCGACCATGCGTAAAGAGATAAAATAAGCGTTCCGGACGGCCCATATCTATGATTATCGTGAAGCCGGCCATTATAATAGCTGCAATGGCGATAATTTCGGCGATGCGCGTCAATGGGGTGTCCCATTTCACCCCCGTTAAGTGGAGAATGGCCGATACGAGAGAACCAACCAGGCTAATGGCCACAAAGAATACGAAATTGGATATGTAGATACCCCATAGGGCATAGTCACGCATATCCGTTATTACCAGGCCTTTTTTTAATTGAATACCATAAGAAATCGTGGCTGCTACTATCACTAGCACCAACAGCATAACCCAAAGTTTTCCTTCCCTGGAGAATTTACGGGGTGCTAATTCTTGTATGATCTTGTTCCTTTTGTCCATTATTCCTCAGAAATACCTACAGATTTATAGGGATCATAATTCTCCAAACCTTCCTTAAAATCAACCAGTCTATTGGAAGGAGGAAGGTAATATACGCTTGGTTCCGTCCCCAGGTGTTCCAGAAGCCGGTGTCCTGCGCGATTTTCCAATAATTTGGTAAGCCTGAATGTCTCTTCGCCGTTGGTTACCGTATCCTCATACGCATCTCCAAAAAAGAATACCCCGTTGGGACAGGCTGTCACGCAATGCGGCAATTCCTTTTTATCTATCATATGCGGGCAGAAATCACACTTGTCTACTGTCCCTTTCACGCTGGGTAGGCCCGCATAATCCGGTGAGTGTTGCATGTGCTCTAAATGCATGGTAATTTCCGTACTTTCACCCTGTTTCGGTTCTTCCCAATTAAAGACACGGGTGGAATACGGGCAGGCGGCCATACAAAATCGGCAACCGATACAACGCTCGTTATCAATGAGCACGAGCCCGTCGCGACGCTTGAAGGTAGCGTCTACCGGACACACTTTCACACATGCCGGTTTATCACAATGCATGCACATAGTGGGCATCCAGTAGGGAGAAGTCTCCTCGGAGTCCTGCATTTTATACACTTTGATCCAGGCGTTATCGCCTGTCACAAAATGGTGTTTGTTGCAGGAGTCGATACACTTTTTAGCGTTTTTACAACGGGCGAGGTCAACCACCATTACGAACTTGCGATTGCGATATCCCTCCCTTACATTATAATCCTCGTGTTTAAGTGAAGGCACATCATGCATTTGAGAAACCGGGACTTCCACCACATCCCCATCCGTGGTCATGAGTTCCACGATTTCATCCTCGCCATTTTCCTTGGCTCTGCAACTACTCATCGATTTTAAGGCTCCCATTGCCACGGCTCCTAACACAGCTGTTTTCAGACTCTTATTTACGAATTCCCTTCTTGCGTTTTTTGAATCCTCCATGAGCTTATTTGTTAGGAGTTTTAAGCCAGCCCAGCAAAGACTTATTGGAAATATTCTTTTTTACAATCCGGGCATTTTCTACCGTATTCCTGGGAACTTTCACGATCGTGCCATCTGGTTTTAACAGCGTTTGAAAGTCACCATCATGAGCAGCTTCATCAGAATTTTGCTGTTTGGAAGGATTGTTCCCGATTCCCCAGAAGGGAAGGACCAGGCTACCCGCCAACAAGGGAAGTAACTTCCTGCGGGATATCTTTTTTTTAGGATTGTTCATAAGGGTTTCATTAGGTGTGACCAGATCCGACCCCCGTCAGAAATTATACTTGCGGGTAATATTAAAACCTATCAGAAACTCTCCATCGAAAGGTTTGAAGGGATCCTCGTTAAACATGTAATTATCCTGTGGAATGATCCCTTTTAAATTGGATATGAACACTTGAAAGGCATGTCCCGAAGTAGCAAATTCAACGCCAAGGCTAAAGCCCGGTTCCGGATCGAATGAACTATCCCAGTTGTTGGCCAGCGGTTGCGAATAATCCAATAAGACGGAAGTCTGCGAACTTACCTTATACCGACCACCAATGGCCACACCCACGACGTCATTCCGCATTCCCTCAGGAACAACATTATAATGTGAAATGCTGGGTGCTATTTGCAAAGAAAGTAACCTGCTGAACCTTCTGGAAATGACCAGTTGGTTAAAATAGGAATACCGGTGTTGGTCGAGTATAAAATTTTCACGGCCCCGGGCGTCGATCACAAAATTCCCATAGTAACTAATGTTGACAGGCATGCTACCTGAGCGTGTTTGTCTAAACAGGGCAACACGCCAATTGAAATCCTGGTATTTGTTCACTTTTTCCGTACCAAATCCCACCTGGAGTCGCTCGTGTAGGGTATAGGTCAGTCCCAGTCTGATGTTTGCCGAACCAAAAAGACCAATAAGGTTGCCATCGTTAACCATATCCATACGGTGGTTGATCATAAATTCCAGGGAATTTTTCTGATACAGCAGATCCGTTGGATTATCGATAATGTAACTGCTTTCGAAAGCCGGCCGTTCCGCTTTATCCGGAACCGTATCCTTGGCAGCTTCCTGCGCCGCGGTTGTTGTAACTAGTAGCAGAGATGTCAATAATAGAATACCTTTTTTCATAATTCAAGTGCTATCAGTTATTTAATGCGCCACGGTCAATCCATTCCTTGATCAGGGCCAGATCATTTACATCCAGAATAAAACCTACATCCAACGGGTGGTTCTGGCCGGGAGCTCTCTGGAATAGCAAGCTACCTTCCGCATTACCCGCATCTACATACCCTCCTTGAACAATAGAATTGTAGGCATTCCCAATTGTCAAATTCAAGTCTGCCGATTCGTTGTGGCATTGTGTGCAGTCTTTACCACTGCGGGAGAATAACGGTTCTATATCTGTGCGGAACAGGACTTCCTGGTTATCGGGTATATCCGGGATCTCAATTTCGAATTCCTTGTCGTAGTAGCAAGAAGAGACTCCCAGGAAAACTCCAAGGCACAACATTATTTTCCATCCTTTAGTCATTATGAAGATTTAAATATTCGCGATACCATGACGGTTTTGAAAACGAACCGTTCATGCATTCTTAATTCTCAAGTGCTTCTATGGAGTTCTGCAGTAAGGCCCGCGCATACGCCGGGTTATGTACACCTCGGCTTTGGTCCTCAATCAACGTCATATAATTCCATGCTGCCTGGGCCTGAATGGTTGTAAAAATTCCATATTGTGACCGGTCATTTATAATGATGCCAGTCAACGTTTCCCCGGTTGGAATGAGGTTTCCTTCGGTGTCGAACACAGGATCACCCTCGATATCCAGTTCAACCGCTTCTCCAACTACGTTTTCAAGGAGCTGCTTAAGGGTTGCAATCTCTGCAGCATACCCATCAATTTCATCGGGTGCCCCATTGGTATGACATTCCATGCATACAGTTGCCCTCCTGGGTTTCCATGAATGAAGACCTTCAGTGGTGACAGATGATTCACCCATATGACATTTCACACAGGAAGAACCAGTGCGGTGTGTTGCAGAGCCTCTACCGGGATATCCTTCTGCCCCAGGAATTTGAACCCCTAATACACCTTCAAGCATGGAGGATTGCGGGCCGTGGTGTGGCCCAAATCGTGTTGTGGCCATGTCATATTGACCTGTTCCATCTTCAGCCGGGATCACATAGCTGGTCCTCGGTTGGTGGCAGGAAATACAGTTATTGCTTGAGCCGCCAAAATCTAAGGTAATAGACGGATCGAGCCGAAGTGACTGGGCATAATCATTAACAAGGGCATAATCCTGACCATCGTTTTCAAAATCAAAAGTGTCGTGATCACTATGACAGGTGGTGCAGTAAATCGTAGTGGGATTTACATACCCTTCCTCGGCCGCCTCCCCATTCAAAATTATATCGAGGAACCCTTCTTCACCGTGGCATTGAGCACATCGATTGGTAGGATCCGAACCTCCGCGTCCTTCCGCAAAACTTACAGAACCTGAACCGTGAGCAGATAAGGCAAATGAAGCGAAAATCGGTTCCCGGTTGGCATTAGAATGGCATGAGATACAGGATGCTGTTCCGTCCTGTCCATCCACCCCATCGATACCGTCGATACCGTCAAGGCCGTCAGCCCCTGGCGGCCCGGCAATTGGGTCGCTTGTACAGGAAAATAGAAAAAGACCAAAGGTTAAAAGCAATCCAAGAAACGAAAGGAAATTTAATTTTTTCATGAAGACAGGTTTTGGTGGTTACGCCTATAAAATGTTTGTTAAAAAATCTAAGAATTTTAGTAAATACAATAAAACCCTACTTAAAATCGATACTAAAAGTAAACACGAAAATTGGCCAATAATATGACAATTATCAGGTTTTGTAACAAAAGTTACACCGACTCCAGGTATTATTTCTGACTGATATTTCGTCTAGGCATGTACCTGTGATTTCCATTTTTCTTTCCTATTTTTGCAGCTCGATTTAACTCATAAACCAGATGGTAACTAGTATTCCATTTCTGAGTTTCTTTTGGATTTTAGAATTTGGAAATTAGACAGTGAAAGCTGTGGTTTAGTATAATACTTCAGGGCAATGAATCTAAAGACAACCCTGATTTAAATAAGTAAATGCGAGTGTAGAAGGGCCAAGCGCCAGCTGGCCCCTCACTAAAAATGTCCACTGGACATTTTATTTACGCTCGGTCCGGGATGTGGCGCAGTCCGGTTAGCGTACACGGCTGGGGGCCGTGTGGTCGCAGGTTCAAATCCTGTCATCCCGACCAAGAAAATCCAACGTTTAGACGTTGGATTTTTTATTTGTGATAAACGCCAAACTTGTTTGAGCGTTTAAAGCAAATGAAAAAGACATACCGGCAAAGCCGGTGTTGGATTTTATTGGTTAGCCCTCCCCTTCGATTGCCGAGTGAAACGAGGAAATCCCTTATCATCCTCGATTGTATCGATTCACAAGTAAGAAGGCACGAGCCTTCACTTTTCTATTTCCAGCATAGGATGTAATAGGATTGCCGAGTGAAAGGAGGAAATCCTGTCATCCCGACTTCGCCCACAAAAGCTTTTTAGCAGAGGAGGGTTTTTCTTTTTGCTTTATAATAATCCAATTATTGACATTAAGGAAAGGGCTTCGCCGGGCAAGCCCGACCTTATCTTTTTTGGACAAATTTAATTTATGAAGCTTAAATCGAGACTTTTGATCCATTGGCTCGATATGACAAGAATCATTTTCTGTCATATTGGTAATTATTATCTTCCTTAGATAGTCCACTTTCAATGGTAATTTATGACCTAAATGATAATGCCATGAACCTTAGAACATACTTCAACGAACTAAAAAGACGTAATGTATTTAAATCTGGTATAGCTTACCTGGTTTTGTCATGGATCCTGATCCAGGTATCAGAAACTATTCTTCCGGCAATTAATGCCCCTGACTACCTTTTTAAAACAATCTTATATGTTTTAAGTATTGGATTTCCTGTTTGGCTACTATTTTCATGGATTTATGAGATTACCCCGGAAGGTCTTAAAAAAACGGAGGATGTTCATCCTACAACCTCTATAGCGCCGCGAACAAGCAATAGACTAAACAAAATAATTATAGCCTTATTAGCAATCGCTATTGTTATGATGTTTTTCGATAAATTTTGGCCTGAAGAAGTCAATAAAATGGACAAAACAGAAATTAGTCTTATTGCTGATCCGCAGTTTGAAGATAAAAAGGCCATTGCGGTACTTTCCTTTTTAAATCATTCTAAAAATACAAATGAAGAATATGTAGTAGACGGTATTACGGAAGCCATCACCTTGGAACTTTCAAAAAATAATTCCTTACGGGTCATATCAAGGACATCAGCGATGAGTTATAAAGATGAGAGTAAACTCTCATCAGAAATAGCAAAAGAACTTGGCTCCGATTATTTGTTGGAAGGTTCTGTACTTACAGATAACGATAGTATTCGCGTTACCGTTCAACTGATAGATCCTGTGCCGTCGGAGAAACATATCTGGTCTAACATTTATCATCAAAAAACTGAAAATATAATACCAATGATAGGCAATTTATCTGTAGATATAGCCAATGAAATCAATAGTATTATGACCCCGGCGGTACCGTCATCTAATTTCCAGCAAGTTGATGCCAAAGCCTACGATCTTTATTTAAAAGGACGGCATTTATGGAAACAGCAAACAAACCAAACTATTGGAAGTTCCATAGAAAATTTGACAGAATCTATAAAATTGGATTCAAGTTTTGCCCCTGCTTATGTATCCCTGGCAGAAGCTTATATTACTTTAAATCAATTTGAATATAATAATGAAAAGAAGCCGTTGAACAGAGAAAAAAGCAGGGAAGCCATTAACAGAGCATTGGAGATGGACAACACTTTAGGTGAGGCATATATAACCAAAGGTAATATCCTTGGAAAGTTTGACTGGGATTGGAAAGGAATGAAAAAAATGCTCGATAAAGGTTTGCAATTAAACCCAAACAACGCTTATGGGCATAAGTTACTATCAGATTATTATTTGGTGATCGGTGACTATAATAAGGCCATTAGCGAATCCTTTATAGCTGAAAAGCTCGACCCATTGAATCCCATGATCGGTTTACAAGCAGGTAAAGTGTACTACGTTGCTAATCAGTATGATAAAGCTATGGAGCAGAGTTATAAATTGTTGGAACTGTTCCCAGAGTTTGGGCTCGCTTACAGTCGACTAGGATTTGTGCATTGGATTAAAGGGGAAAAAGAAGAAGCTAGAAACTCGTTTTTAAGATTACAGGAAATAAGAAACAACCAGGCTATGGTTAAAGCATATAAAGAAGGATCCTTAGAAGATGGAATTAATTTTTGGCTTCTTAGTGTAGAAAAAGAGGATCCAAAATTTTGTACCTGGCCGGGCCTAACAGCTCAAGTTTATATGGCAATTGATGATAAAGAGAAGGCTTTGGAATATCTTGAAATTGCCTTTAAATATCACAATGAACATTTACCCATTATGCTATTGATGCCTGAATTTAAACATTTATACAATGAGTCGCG
>JAOTYW010000148.1 GCA_029861705.1 Flavobacteriaceae bacterium | reverse complement strand
GGGCCAAGCGGCAGAAATTCACTGCAGATTGTACACGATCCGATCTCTGAGAGCAGCGCTTTCAAATCTTAATTGGATATCATTTCAAATTCAAAGGGGATCTCGGTACTACCGTCGGAAATTGAAGCCTTCAATATTGCCCCATCACGCAAGTACTTAATGGTTTTTGGAAATTCATTCACCGGATTAAAGCATTCGAATCCATTAGCCTGGATCTTTGTAACCTTAAATGGAGTGGGAATTGAATCACCTTGCCCCAGAACTTCATAATGCCAATGATCTCCAGAACGGCCTAGTTCTACATTCTCTTTCCATATCGTATCCGAATCGACCATGGTATACCCGAGACCAATATACAAGTCGTCATTTATCTTCTTCCAATGCTCAAATGTTTCTTTACCGGCGGCTTCATTGCTTCGTTTCCATGAGCCCAACAAATAGGTAAAATCTCCCTCTGAAGGCAACTTTCCCAAATCATGATTATGCATTGATTCCAACTCTGAAACACCCGAAACATGAGAGAGTACTGCTTTCCAAATACCATCTCTTTTTACCAGGATATTGCTCGATTGATAAATAGTTTCCGTTGAATCATTAATTATATGTCCCGTACCGGCAATGATCCCAGTCCCGTTCTCAAGGATATCTAATCGCTTGATCTCATAGCTGAAATGGTCATGATCCATGGGTGCCGCTTTGATGCGTTGCATTTGCAATTCCTTATTTGACCAGTCACCGTCAGCTGTTACCATTTGGAAGTCGTCCCCCAAAATTCGATCGAGTAAGACTGTATCCTGCTCTCGATAGGCTTGCGGCCATTCCACTTCTTTCAGATGGCGAAGGATGCCTTTTTCCTTGTCTGGATCCAGTTGGCCTTGTGCCTTCACTACACTCCTTGGATCCTCTCCGCACCCCAGCAGGAACAAGCAGGCTATCAAGGAAATGCAAATAATCCTTATTCGTAATAGTAGTTTGCTTTTCTTCATATATAATTCTTAGCTAAAAGTAGGGTATTCATAAAGTATCCAAAAAGAGATGTGAAATTTTTTATGATAATAATCAGTGTTATTTGCTTTTCTATAAAGGAAATTTATGGTTCTGAAATACGCCTATTTAAGTATAAATAAATTTTATTAAAAAACTATATACGGTAAATTTAATTTATACTACATTTAATCCATTCAAACCACATTAAAATTTAGTAGCTATGGGTCATCACGGACAATCGGAAAACAATAATGGAGAAAGCAAATGCCCTTTTCTTAGTGGGGAATTAAAACAGGCGGCCGGTGGAGGCACAACAAATCGCGATTGGTGGCCTAATTCATTGAATTTAAACATATTACGACAGCATTCCGATTTAACAAACCCCATGGGTAAGGAATTCGATTATGCAAAGGAATTTCAAAGTCTCGACCTGGAGGCTGTAAAAAAAGATCTCGCAGATCTTATGACTGACAGCCAGGTTTGGTGGCCTGCTGATTACGGTCACTACGGTCCCTTGTTCATAAGAATGACATGGCATGCGGCCGGTACATATCGCATATCAGATGGCCGCGGAGGTGGCGGTACAGGTGCGCAGCGCTTTGCTCCACTAAATAGTTGGCCGGATAACGCCAATCTTGATAAAGCCCGAATGCTCTTATGGCCGATTAAAAAGAAATATGGAAAAAAAATCTCCTGGGCCGATCTTTTGATCCTGGCCGGGAATGTAGCTCATGAATCAATGGGCTTGCCTATGTATGGTTTTGGAGGTGGTCGTGAAGATATCTGGCAACCCGAAGAAGATATATACTGGGGTTCTGAAGCTGAGTGGCTTGGAAATAAGGCGCGCTACAATGAAAAAGGAGAATTGGAAAAACAAATGGGTGCTGCTCATATGGGATTGATCTATGTAAATCCGGAGGGGCCTAATGGTAATCCGGACCCAGTTGCAGCGGCCCATGATATCCGTGAGACTTTCGGAAGAATGGCTATGAACGATTACGAGACGGTTGCCTTGATAGCTGGGGGTCATACTTTTGGCAAAACCCATGGCGCGGCGAGCGATGCCGAATATGTTGAAGCTGAACCCGCAGGAGCTTCTATCGAAATGCAGAGTTTGGGATGGAAGAACAATTTTGAATCTGGAGTGGGTTCAGATACCATTACCAGTGGCTTGGAAGGTGCGTGGACGGAGACGCCGATAAAATGGAGCCATAAATACCTGGAAAACCTTTTCGGATATGAATGGGAGCTTACCAAAAGTCCGGCCGGAGCATGGCAGTATAAAACTAAAGGAGGTGCCGGTGCCGGTACTTTCCCGGATGCACATGATCCAAATAAGAAACGCGATCCTTTTATGTTAGTGACAGATCTTTCCCTAAGGATGGATCCGGCTTATGAGAAAATTTCAAGACACTTCTTAGAAAATCCTGAAGAATTTAAGGAGGCTTATCAAAAAGCATGGTTCAAGCTTCTTCACCGGGATATGGGCCCAAAATCACGTTATCTGGGTCCGGATGTACCAAAAGAAGATCTGATCTGGCAAGATCCTATCCCAAAAGTAAATCACAGCTTGGTCAATCCTGAGGATATTAAAAGCCTTAAAAGTAAAATTCTGGAATATGGCCTCACAATATCAGAGTTGGTTGGAACAGCTTGGGCTTCAGCGTCTACTTTCAGGGGGTCTGACAATAGGGGTGGTGCCAATGGGGCCCGAATTCGCCTGGCACCTCAAAATAATTGGCAGGTGAACAATCCTGAGCAACTGGAAAGGGTGCTGGACACACTTGCCCAGATCCAGGAAGAATTCAATGACGCTCAAAGTGGCAATAAAAATATTTCCCTGGCCGATCTAATAGTATTAGGCGGATGTGCCGGGGTAGAACAAGCAGCAAAAAATGCGGGCCATCAGGTCAATGTTCCATTTGCTCCCGGGCGAATGGATGCCAGTGAAGAAATGACAGATTCAGAATCTTTTGAACATCTCGAGCCGGTAGCAGACGGTTTCAGGAATTACATGAAAGCTCATTTTTCAGTTAAAGCTGAAGAATTGCTGGTAGACAAGGGCCAGTTGATGACTCTGACGGCTCCTGAGATGACTGTATTAGTAGGTGGAATGCGAGCGTTGAATACAAATTTTGACGGTTCTACACATGGGGTGTTCACCGAAAGACCTGGATCTCTGACTAACGATTTTTTTGTAAATCTCCTGGATATGGGAATTACATGGAAAGCCATGGATGCCGATGATCAATTGTTTGAGGGACGAAGCCGCGAATCCGGAGAGTTGAAGTGGACCGGGACACGGGTAGATCTAATCTTTGGATCTAACTCCGAACTTCGCGCACTAGCTGAGGTGTATGCCTGCGGGGATGCGGAGGAGAAATTCGTTAAAGATTTCGTAGCCGCCTGGGACAAAGTGATGAATCTTGATCGTTTTGACCTGGCCTAAGTAACTGTATTTATATTGAAAGACTATCCACCGGTTGGCATCAGATAGAAGGCAAGGATTAGCAGTACAATAAGGATGAGTCCGCTCCAGTGCCAAATAGGTCTTTTAATGGCTGATTTCTCGTTGGCATAGACCTCTTTTAATTTTGGCGGGAACTCTTTTTTGCTGATAGTGCGTTTGCAATGCGTACACTCAGCAAAAGTTTTTCTGCCTATTGGAAACATGGAGATCCAAAAAACATGGAAGTATTTTCCAAATTGCGTAATTTTTTGTGTCCCCTAAGGTTGGCAGTAAGAACAGCTCGAACCGTTCACAAGTACAGAACCAATATTGCTGGCTCTAGCGGCAAAAATGATCATATTGCATTGAATTATCGTTGATTAAATATCGTAATACTCAATGAAAACGTATTAGACTAATCAAATCTAATTATGACCTATTAAATTCCCACCCTAATTTACCGTTCGTTTCTATCTTGTTTTGCTGATTCCTCCAATTCCTCAGGCAGGTTATCGTCATATTTTAGATTTTGCACCTGCCATCGATCATTCGGTTTATACAATACAAATGTTAACCGAATGGGTTGCCGATCATATCTCAGGAAAAAGCTTTGTAGCTTGAGATGGCCTCCTATGTCTTTTTCCACAAGAAGATCGTACCCGTGGTATTGTCCTATAAGTGGCAATAAATTCGCATATTGATTTTTCAGATTATCAACGGCATCCTGGTTTCGATCCATCCATTTATTTGTAGAAAATGCGAAGTCAAAAGCCTTTAAGGGATCCAGGGCATACTGCTTAAAAAACTCTTGAGTAATGGTTTCATGAGAGGTCTGCCCATACAGACTGTTTAAAAAGCAAAAGCCCAGGAAAAAATAAATTAAGCTGATCTTAATTTTCATATTGCGGTATTGATTAGATAAGAAATGCTCATAGCCGGACTTATACTCCGACCTATTCTTAAATTAAAAGTAGGGTTTTTTTTTGCGGTTGTATTGTGATATTACATCTAGGCAGTTATATTATTTACTCAGTATGTGCGAGATCAAGTGGTCCTTCAAAAAGTGCTCCCACGATTTAGAACAAAAGTCAAAACATAGGAAATCCGGGATAAGGCCCTCATGTTTAAAATTAAGCATTGTAGTAGCAGGTGTCAATTCTTCAAGCTTCCAATGGACCTTTGTGTCCACCCATTCTTTTTCCACACCACTTAATCCCGGAATTATCTGGTTGGCATCAATACACTCCCAAACCATCAATTCGCCTTCCCAATAATCAACAACTTCAAACTGATACCATGGCTCTCCCCAGGAGACTTTAAAGACAATGCCTTTCGCGTCTATTGGTCGGTCTTGTTTGCCCCACCATGATCCTAAATCCCGACTAATGGCATTAAAAACAAATTCCCTTGATACAGGAATTTCTATTTGGGTGCTATAATCCTTCATAATCTGAACTTAAGTTTTAAGAAAGCTTACTAAAATTTATTGATAATAGATACACCACTTTCTTCAAAGGCTTTCATTTTAGGCAGTGCTGTTATGGCTTCTTCCAGCGAGATCGTTTTTTTGACAAACTTTTTTAGATCGATCTTGCCTGATCTGATAAGCTCGAAAACTTCCGGATATTTAAATGCCTGCATGCCATGGCTGCCAAGGATCTCTAATTCGTTGGCTACTACCTGGTCCATGGGGATTTTAGGATGCTGATGATCGCCTGTCATCAGCCCCACTTGAATATGTTTCCCCCGTTTCCGCAAATTGGCAATAGAATTGAAGCAAGTTTCCTGGCTACCTAATGCATCAAGTGAAATATGAGCTCCCCCTTTGGTAAGTGCCTGTACTTCTCCAACCACATCATGAGCTGAAGATGCATTGACAGTTGCCATGGCTCCGAGGTCTTTTGCCAATTGCAGGGATTCTTCCCGAATGTCTACAGCTACTACATGTGCCCCCAGAGCATGGGCGATCATTATAGCAGATAAGCCCACTCCACCACACCCGTGGATAACTACATACTGCCCTTCACTTACCCCGGCTTGATGCACAATGGCGTGAAATGATGTAATAAACCGACATCCCAGTAAAGCGGCTGTCTCATCATCTATCGCTTCAGGTACTTTTACCAGGTTAACATCAGCCTGGTCTAATGCAACATATTCAGCAAAAGAGCCCCAATGCGTAAATCCAGGCTGGGTTTGCGCGTCGCAAACCTGATGATTTCCTGAATCGCATTGCTCACAATGACCACAGGCGCATACAAAAGGCACAGTCACACGATCCCCCACCTTAAAATTCTTAACCTCAATTCCGACAGCCTCAATAATGCCCGCCAGTTCGTGTCCGGGGACATGCGGTAATGAGATATCGGGATCGTGGCCCATCCACCCATGCCAGTCGCTCCTACAAAGTCCAGTTGCCAATACCTTTACCACCACGCCATGTGACTTTGGTGTCGGATCCGGTACATTTTGGATAGTCAGAGGGCCCTGGAATTTATCATATAGGATTGCTTTCATAAAAGCTTAAAATAACAGTTCATCAATTAGTATACGATTATTGACCATAGCTTTCAAAAAATTCCGCTGTGTCTTTGATATGTTCCAACCCAAGGATAAAGCAAGTCTCAGAAAGATCAGAAAAATCCAGGCCTCCGTTTGCTATGGCTTTGTTATTGTACCTGCCCTCTTTTCCGTTGTATTGATCACCTAGCGACACGGCCAATTCCCATAATTTGCGTATTTTTTTGTCCTTCACTTCGGTACGCCAATATGGATAGTTATACGTCCGGAATCCCGGTGTTCCATTGTCGACTGCATTCCCATCAGGAATTTTGTGGTAGCTACTGTTCTTTTTCACATACTCTAAATGTTCCTTGCTAGTATGACTTTCGTTCCATTTGCTGTGTTGCACTACCTGAAATCGCACTTTGGTTTGGATGTCAGGCCTTTCCTGTTCAATAGATTTGATAAGTAAGGCCGAGAAATCAGACTGCCCTGCATCTGCGATCCAGATATTTCCGCCGCTATCTAAGATCTTGCTTACTCGGTCTTTTACTTTGAGCAATGCTATTGGACGATTTGCATGGGCGTCTGTCCAGTTGTCCCCAAAAGCGAGTTGGAAGAGCACATTGGGAGGCACATAGAGTCCGCTTTGGGTGCCATAAGTACCCGCAACGGCGTGATATTGTATCCCAGAATAATCAGGATGTGCCATCAGAGTGGCAAATGCTGCTACAGAGTGGAGATCGTCTACGTCTGTTTTACAATCAAAGTTCGCCAGGAGCAGATCTTTGTCCTGATTGAACCTTTCTTCTATATCACTTTTTGGCGCTTGAGCCGTACTGCCACATGAATAATGAAGCAGGGTGATAAGCAAAAACATGTATTGAACTTTCCTCATTCTATTGTAATAATATTTAAAGTTGAATTTAGGGATTTAGGCTCAGTTGTTTCAAACGTATGAAGAAGAAAGTCAGAGCAAGCCCAAAAAGCAGAAAAAGTCCGCCAAACAATAAATGAACAGTCACTTGTAAATCAGGAAATCCTCGCGCTGCC
>JAOTYW010000147.1 GCA_029861705.1 Flavobacteriaceae bacterium | reverse complement strand
GGAACAATTCAAATGTGAACACCTGGCTGAAAAGGGTATTGGTTATGGGATTGAATCTCATATAGTAGATGGTAATAATATTATCGAGGTATTCAGCCTGGTAAATAAGCTCTGCAAAAGCATGCGAAAAAATCCACGCCCTGTACTGGTTGAGTTTAAAACATTCAGGATGCGCGGGCATGAGGAAGCAAGTGGCACAAAATATGTGCCCCAGGAATTGATGGATAATTGGGCAATGAAAGACCCCATATCAAACTTTGAAAAATACCTTAAAAAAGAAGGGATCCTAAAGAAAGGGAAAAGGGAAAAGATCCGGGATAAGATTCAAAGTGAGATCGATCACGAATTACAATTAGCCTATAACGAAGATGTTGTTTCAGTTGATCTGGACTTGGAATTAAAAGATGTATATCATCCCTTTGATTATGTGCAGACGGATCCCGGTGATACTACAGAGAATATCCGGTTGGTAGATGCTATCTCCCAGGGATTGCGCCAAAGTATGGAGGTCCACGACAACCTGGTTACCATGGGCCAGGATATTGCAGCATACGGAGGTGTTTTTAAGATCACTGAAGGTTTTGTCGAACAATTTGGTGCAGCCAGGGTACGAAATACACCTATCTGTGAATCGGCTATTGTATCGGCAGCTATGGGCTTGTCTATTCAGGGTATGAAAGCTGTTATGGAAATGCAATTCGCAGATTTTGTCAGCACCGGCTTTAATCCCATTGTTAATTACCTGGCAAAGGTACACTACCGCTGGGCTCAGAAAGCGGATGTAGTGATCCGTATGCCCTGTGGTGCGGGTGTAGGTGCCGGACCTTTTCATTCGCAAACAAATGAGGCCTGGTTTACCAAAACACCCGGCTTAAAAGTAGTCTACCCTGCTTTTCCTTATGATGCAAAAGGACTCCTGGCAAGCAGTATCAACGATCCGAATCCTGTTCTCTTTTTTGAACACAAAGCCCTTTACAGAAGTGTCTATCAGGATGTACCTATGGACTATTACACCCTACCTCTGGGAAAGGCAAGCAGAATTAAGGAAGGGGAGGACATCAGCATTATTACGTATGGCGCTGGGGTGCACTGGGCCCTGGAAGCCTTGGAGAATCGACCTGACATTAGTGCAGACCTCATAGATCTGCGTTCTTTGCAACCATTGGATACGGATATGATCCTGGATAGCCTCAGGCGTACAGGGAAGGTGCTCATCCTTCATGAGGATACCCTTTTTGGGGGCATTGGCAGTGATATATCCGCCTTGATCATGGAAGAGGGATTTGAATACCTGGATGCACCTGTCCGTCGTGTGGGAAGTTTAGCTACGCCCGTTCCTTTTGCCAAAAATTTAGAGGCCCAGTACCTGCCAATAGATCGTTTCCTTACCGAGCTGGATTCGCTTTATGCGTTTTAAGCCATAGCCGTAGGCTAATTCTTTAGGTTTTGGTAAACCAAATTGTGCAGGTTTGCGTATATAAGGGGAACTCCAAATTTTTAACATGAAAAAAATTTCAATTCTACTGCTACTATCCGTTACCCTCGTTTCATGTTCCATTAAGAAAGAAGCACGCGATCAACGCAATTTAATAAGTGGTAGCTGGACCCTTAACGATATTGTTTTTGAAAACAATGAAGGGACTTTTAGCGCCGTTTTGTTTGGCGATGCTGATGCCATTTGCTTTGAAGGAAGCGACTGGTTTTTCAGGGACAATAATAGTACAGCCCGCTATACCTTAAAAGGAGGTAGCCTGTGCGAAGGAGGGGACCGATTCATCAGATGGTCTGTCGTAAGACCCGATCAGAACTATGAAGGGCAAATCCAATTTAAATTTATTGACGACAAGCGTAAGGACATTTCCAATGGCCTGGGCTATAAACTCAACATAGCCGAATTGACGGGCACGAATATGACATTGAAATCTAATGTTTCTGTGGAAGGTGAGCCCATTACCCTAGTTTATAAATTCACAAAAAAGTAAGACATGAAAGTATATATAAAGTTTATGACTCTCGCTCTATGCGCATCTCTAGTACTGGGATGTGGGGCCGCAAAAAATGCAAATAACAAACAAAAAGGCGCCGTAATTGGTGCTGCAGGGGGTGCTGTTATCGGTGGCGTTATAGGGAACAATGTCGGTAAAGGTGGAAATACGGTCCTTGGTGCCATTATTGGCGGTGTGGTCGGAGGTGTTGCCGGTGGCTATATCGGAGACCGGATGGACAGGCAGGCGGAACGTATTGAAGAAGAAGTTCCGGGAGCAGTTGTTAACCGGGTAGGTGAGGGCATCAACGTTACCTTTACAGAAGATGCCGGGGTATATTTCGAAACGAATAAATCTGCCGTTAAAGGTACATCAGTTGCAACACTTGATAAACTGGCCGGGATCTTTAAAGAATACCCTAATTCCGTGATCTTGATCGAAGGTCATACAGATAGTGCCGGTCCGGAAGACTACAATATGGACCTTTCTAAGCGCAGAGCGGAATCTGTTACAAATTACCTGATAAGCCAGGGAATTAGCCCGGGGAGATTCACCACTAAATGGTATGGGGAGAACCAACCCAAGGCAGACAATGCAACTGCTGAAGGGAAAGCGCAGAACAGACGCGTTGAGCTGGGGATCATTGCCAGTGAGGCCCTCAAAGAAGAAGCAAAAGAAAAAACAGGAGGTTAATCTTCGTTCTAATCTATTAAATCAAACCCGGGAACTCCCGGGTTTTTTTATTCATTAATTGTTAAATTTCATCGAAAATTAGCACAAGGCGATCCAAACTATAAAGGTATTTCGTACTTTTAATGTAGGCAGGACAGTTTGCCTTAGTTCCCTGTGAATTCTAAACTTTTTTAGCTATGGAAAGTACCCGGAAACATCTGTTCGGTAGGCGCTCCGGCCATGTCGCGCTCATCCGGAAAGTAGAGCAGGATCACAGAAACCTGCTGGGCTTGCAACGCCATTTAAGATCCTATGCCTGTGAACCGCGAACGCCGGTCATGTTTGAGCGAAGGGAATCACTTTCCAAGGCATTAGATGGTATTAAGGCAAGTAACCAGGCGCTGCTTAAAGATTTAAGTCAGCCTACACAAAGCGATTTGCGCCCTGAAGAGCAGTTTCGCATTCAGCACCGCATGTGCCAGGATCTGGAAAATAAGATCATTGCCTATTTGGGCGATGCAAGACAGTCCAGCTAATTCTATAAATTATATTCATCCGGAATTAGGATGGAAATGGATATCCCCCCGAGCAGCGCCGCCACGATCAGCGTGAGAGAGGCCCATTCAGGTATGTCTATATAGTGACTCGTCAGCATTTTAAAACCGACAAAGGCCAGGATAATAGCCAGACTGTAATTGATAAATCGAAATTTGGTCAGCATACGGGATACCAGGAAATACATCGATCGCAATCCCAGAATAGCCATAATGTTAGAACTAAAGACCAGAAAGGGATCGGCTGTGATTGCGAGAATAGCCGGTATACTGTCCAGGGCAAACATTATGTCTGAAAGCTCAATTATTATCAGAGCAACCAGTAAGGGAGTAGCTGCTTTTATGCCCATTCTTTTGATCACAAACTCCTTACCGTAGACACTGTGTGTAAGCGGGATGTATTTCTTTATCTGCTTAAATACAAAGGAATTTCTTGGATTGAATTTGGTTTCAAAAGAGCGAAGCATTTTATAGGCCGTATACAGAAGGAAGACACCGAATACATATATGATCCAATCTACCTCGTTGATTAAAGTCACACCAAATAAGATCATTACAGCACGGAAAATGATGGCGCCCAAAATGCCCCAGAATAAAACTCTGTGCTGAAATTTTGGAGGGATACTAAAAGCCGAAAAGATAACGGCGATCACAAATACATTATCTACGCTTAGCGAAAGTTCTATCAGGTAACCCGTGATGTATTTAATGGTAGCGACGTCAGGGGTGAGCCCCGTAGGATTGTCGATCATGCCGCGGGCAAATAGCAAATACACTATACCGCTAAAACTCAAGGCCACCGTAACCCACAAGGCAGTCCACTTGCTGGCCTCCCCTGTGCTAATTACATGATCCTCTTTATTAAAAACTCCCAGATCCAGGGCTAGAAAGAGGATGATCATCAAAATATAGGCTCCCCAAATGAGCATGAAATCGAGTTTACTCGCTAAAGATACGTATCAGATTACATCTACTACATTTTAAACTTGTCTGTTCATCAAAATCTCCAGACACAAAATCGCTGGATTTTTAACACAGAACAATGTAACTTATGGCAGGGTGTAACTACTGATAACTAACAACAACTATATTCATTAATCAAAATTTATTCAAATGACACGAAACAACCACTCACTAAGAAAAGTGATTTTGGGGCTCTTTATGCTTCTCAGCTGTGGACTACTAACTGCTCAAAATCAATTTACTGCTACTCAATGGCAGGAAGATCTCAAGTTCCTACAGGAGCAGGTACACCAGGAATACCAGTTCTTATTCAAGAAAATTACCGCTGAAGAGTTCGACGCTTCTGTTGATGAACTTCACAAAGCCATCCCGACAATGGCAGATCATGAAGTATTTGCCGGGCTGACACGGATCGTTTCCTCGTTTAAATACGGGCATACCCGAATGGGCTTTAGAGATAGCCCGGTAAAACTGACCCAGCTGCCCATTGCCATGTACCAGTTTAGCGATGGCATGTATGTACAGGGAGTGCACAAAGATTACCCTGACGCCCTGGGCGCCAAAGTAGTGGCCATTGAAGGCGTCCCCATCGATAAAGTAATGGAAGCCATATATCCGCTGGTACCTTCTGAAAACGATCAGTTCTTTAAAGCTTATGGCGTACTGTATGCCACATCACCAGAACTATTGCACGCACAAGGCGTGACCGATTCCTTAAAGAAATCTATTCAATTTACGCTGAAAAAGGAGGGAAAGGAATTCAGACTCCTGATGAATACGGGCGATTTTATGGCTATGCCCATGGAATACGGCTATATAAAAAGGAACGAAGATTGGCTGCAAGTCAGAGATTCATCGGCAACCCCACTTTATTTAAAAAACCTGGATAAGATCTATTATTACGAATATCTGCCAGAAGAGAAAACGGTCTATGTACGTCAGAGCCAGATACAGGACGACCCATCTGAGGATATACCTAGCTTCTACGCCAAAGTCTTTGATTTTATCGAGAACAATGATGTGGAAAAAATGGTCCTGGATGTGCGACTCAATGGGGGAGGGAACAACTATAAAAACAAGCCCGTTGTTACCGGAATAGTTCGGACTGAAAAGATCAACCAGCCGGGGAAATTATTTGTGATCATTGGAAGGCGAACCTTTTCGGCCTGCCAGAATCTGATCAATGAACTGAGCAATTACACCAATGCGATCTTTGTTGGCGAGCCCAGCTCTGAAAACATCAACTTTTATGGTGACAACAGGGAAGTGCAACTCCCTAATACTAAGATCAAGACCTATTTGTCTTTTGCCTGGTGGCAAGACAAGCCTCAATGGGAAAACGGGGACTGGACCGCACCCCAGTTAGCCGTTGAGTCATCTTTTGAGGAGTACAGGAACAATGAAGATCCCGTACTTGATACAGCGCTCTCATTCAAGGATGACAATTTTATTATAGATCCCATGGCTCACCTGACCAATTTGTTTATGTCCGGAAATACGGAACAGCTCGAAGCAGATGCTGTGAGCTTAGTGCAGGATCCCAAATACCGTTTTTTTGATTTTGAAGGGGAATTCAATAAGGCCGGTTACAGACTCCTGGAGGGTAGCCAGCTGGAAGAAGCCGTTTATGTCTTTACGATGAATACACAAATGTTTCCGGATTCTGCCAATGCATGGGATAGTTTGGCAGAAGGTTACTGGAAGGCAGGAGATTTGGAAAAAGCAACTGAATATTACAACAAGGCCATTCAATTAGACCCCACAGGAAGTGTAGGGGATAATGCCAGGTCCATGCTTGAGAAAATGAAAAAAGGCGATCCGCATAATTGATCAATTGGGAACATACTATTTTTACCTTATCAAAAGAAGATGGCACAAAAATTGTTTACCTTGATATTGTAAAAAACAATACACGTATGAAACCATTACACAAATACCCCTTGTTGATCTTATTCATGTTTGTGATGCTCTTCACTGTTACTGTGCAGGCACAGGATGATACTATGTTTGACAAGAAAGCGAATGAATTAGTCCGTGCCTACCAGGCAGATCTCGGACTTACCATTGAGCAGGCAACGGAGTTTCACAAGTCGATCAAAACCTATTTGAAAAAACGGGAAGAGATCAATGCAATGAGCGCTTCGGCAGCAGACAAAGGCAAAATGTTGAAAGACGCTTCCGATATGGAGACACAAGGGATGGCCGACATCCTGGATGCCAAGCAGTTAAAAATGTATAAGAAATTGAAGAAGGATCTACAACCCTTGTAATTCGCTTAAATTTCTAATAACAAACTAAACCCGGAGGACAGTTTCTTCGGGTTTTTTTGTGGTTAAAACCGACCTGTTTTGCTTCTTTTTTTGCCCAATTATAACTACATTGATCTATTAAATTTCAATCAATAAATTTCCTTGAAAATGAGATCAATTCAACAGCTACTCATCCTTGGCCTCTGCCTTGCGATGACATCAATCTATGGGCAAAAGAAAGAGGATAATCCGTATTCAGGCCTCTCCTGGCGTAGCCTCGGGCCGGCATTGACATCGGGCAGGATCGCAGATATTGCAATTCATCCGGAAAACGAAAATACCTGGTATGTAGCCGTAGGTTCCGGCGGGGTTTGGAAAACCACCAATTCAGGAACAACATGGAAGCCTATTTTCGATAGTGAGAAATCCTATTCCATTGGTTGTGTCACAATTGATCCGAATAATTCCCATACGGTATGGGTAGGATCCGGGGAAAACGTAGGAGGAAGGCATGTTGGTTTTGGCGACGGAATTTATGTGAGTCATGACGATGGCAAGAGTTGGAAAAATAAAGGTTTAAAAAAATCGGAACACATATCT
>JAOTYW010000146.1 GCA_029861705.1 Flavobacteriaceae bacterium | reverse complement strand
AAGGTCTTGAAATAAATCCTGCAGCGCCAATCCCAATCCAACAAACAAGGCTGCTGAAGCAGTTATTAGAAGTGTAATATTAATGCCGGCAGCACTTAATGTAAATAATACGACGATCAGATAAATGGCGTACTTGATAAATTGGAAGATGCTGAAGAACTTTAACTTATCTTCTCTTTCCATTCTGCGTGTGACCACACCTCTGATAAGTCGCAGCAGGGTATTTGTAATCAAAATTGCTACAATGAGCAATAAAAACAGACCAAGGGTAAGATGTATACTCTTATCCCCTTCTCCTAAGTGAATACCCCAATTGAGGGTCTCTTTGGCTTTTTGAAGAAATTCTTTCATTGCTCTTTTGGAAATATGAATTTAAAGTACACAATTTCTAATATTTGAGCCACTTCCAGAGCTCTTTATATGTTGGTTTTTTACCATACATCAAAATTCCCACTCTGTATATCTTTGCCGCAAGCCATACAATCCCGATAAAAGTAACGATCAAGAGGAGTATGGAAGCAATCAGTTGCCAAACTGGAACACCTCCTGCACCAATACCGGACGGAAGACGCATCAGCATAACTATGGGCGAAGTTAGAGGAAACAAAGAAAATCCAACCGCAATAGGGCCATGAGGGTTGCCAAAGACAGAGAAGAAACCCACATAAATAGCAAGCATCAACGGAAGAATAATAGGGAAAATAAATTGCTGCGTATCAGTCTCATTGTCAACTGCTGCTCCAATAGCTGCATAGATCGAGCTATAGATTAAGTAGCCCAGAATAAAATAAATTATAAAGAACACGATCAACATCATCCAGGGAAAACGGTACAATTCTTCGGCATATAATTGCAAGGTATCTACAGCCGTAGGCACTTCACCTCCTTGCATGCCCATCGGAATGCCCGGGGCATTCTGATTTAAAGCAGCCACATCTATTCCAAAAAATATCATGACTACGACCATTAGGATCGCTGCCGAAATAATCCAGATAATAAATTGTGTTATTCCTGCAAGAGAGGTTCCTATGATCTTGCCCAGCATCAATTGGAAGGGTTGAACCGAAGAAATGATCACTTCAATAATCCTACTCGTCTTCTCTTCGATAACACTGCGCATCACAAATCCGCCATAAATAATGATAAACATCATGATTAAATAGCCAAAACCGCCCCCGATCAGTGCTTTGATCTCATTGATCCCTTTAAGATTCTGCTCACCCTCAAAGGTCGCCGTTTGCATAATAAAGCGGTCATCTAGTTCTGCGAATTCTTTAGCAGACAACCCTAGTGTTGTCAGTTTATACTGGTGCAGACGGTATTGTAAAATATCTTCAAGATTATCCACCACCCCACCCAGAGGTGCATCTTCCGTATAGAATACAGTTTTCGACAATGTAGCTTCTACATTTTCTGCATCTGGAATATGAAGCAAGCCATAAAACCCCATACTACGTGTAGAATCCTTGGCCGATTCAATGGATATTTTCTCGTATTGGAGATAAGAGTAACTATCTGTCGGACTAAAGTCCGTGCTAAAATAAGGGCCTTCATTGAGTACGGCTATAATACGTTTTTCGCTATCATTAACCTTTGTCAAAAATGCGATCAAAACAATCATCCCAACCAGCAAAACAGGGCTTAAAATGGTCATTATCACAAAGGATTTATTACGCACCTTGGCCAGATACTCCCGGCGTATTATTAAGCTGAGTTTAGACATGGCCAGATTTGCTTTGAACGGTTCTTATGAAAATATCGCTAGTGGACGGAATCTTTTCGACAAAATTATTGACGGTGCCTTTACCGGACAGAAAGTTCAGAAATGCGCTCGTATCTGAATCAGGCAATTGTACATTAAACTCCAATTGCTTCTCAAGTTGATTGAAATGCTCTGCAGAAATAGAAAATGTGTCCTGAATTTCTTTTAGCAGGGCTTCCCCATCGCTTAGATGGATCCCTACCTCAAACATATTGTTCTTATAGGCTTTTTTAATATCCGATAGTTTTCCATCCAGAATGATCTCCGCTTCGTTGAGCAACGCAATATATTCGCAAAGCTCTTCAACGGTTTCCATGCGATGGGTTGAGAAAATAATGGAAGTCCCTTTTTCATTCAAGGCGAGGATCTCGTCCTTGATAAGGTTGGCATTTATCGGGTCAAAACCGCTGAATGGTTCATCGAAGATCAACAATTTGGGTTGATGTAAAATGGTTACAATAAATTGGATCTTTTGGGCCATCCCTTTTGAGAGTTCCTGTACTTTCCGGCCCCACCAATCGCCAATTTCAAGACGTTCAAACCAATGCTTCAAACGTGTTTTTGCTTCTGTCTTGCTAAGTCCTTTTAACTGCGCCAGGTACATTACCTGTTCTCCCACCTTCATGCTCTTATACAAGCCGCGTTCTTCTGGGAGATAGCCTATTTGCATTACATGCTCGGGTAAGAGTGGCTGTCCATCAAAATAGACCGTACCCTGGTCAGGGATCGTTATTTGGTTTATAATGCGAAGAAGGGTTGTTTTACCGGCACCATTAGGACCCAAAACACCGTATATACTGCCTCTGGGCATCTGAATCGAAACCTTATTCAAGGCAAGGTGGTTGCCAAAGCGCTTGGTCAGGTCTTCCGCTTCCATTATAAGATCCATACAGCTTGTTTCTTCAAATATAGATAAATGGCATATAGCTTTTCTCAGCTTTGTTTTTCAAACAGAATTCCTTGCTAATGTTGTATTTATTGAACCTGTCTTTTGATCAAAACATTAAACAAAACCCTTGTTTATAAAAGCAAAACCCACCCTTAAAAGACTTAAGGATGGGAAAAAAATTGCTATGAAAAAGAAAATTAATATTGGTTTCCCAATATTGAATCAAATATACGTTTTTATTTATAAAAGCCTATTTTATTAGGAGAACATGTCCTTCACCTTTTCAAAGAAAGATTTATCGGACTTTTCAGGTCGCGGCTCAAAATTTTCATCTTCCCGCATACGCTCAAAGAAATCACGTTGTTCCTTGTTTAACTCTTTAGGGGTCCAGACGTTCACATGAACTAACAAATCGCCACTACCATATCCATTGATATTGCTAATTCCTTTGCCCCTAAGACGAAGGATTTTTCCCGACTGAATTCCAGCTTCCAATTTGATGCGAACCTTCCCTGAAACAGCATCTATTTCTTTAGATGTACCCAGTACGGCCTCAGATAAACTGATGTACAGATCATAATGTAGGTTATCCCCTTCGCGTTTTAGCGTAGGGTGGTCTACAGTTTCAATGGCGACAAGGAGGTCGCCAGGAACGCCGTTCCCTGGGGCATCATTTCCTTTTCCGCTCACCTTAAGTTGCATCCCTTCCTCCACCCCGGCTGGAATTTTAACCAGCACTGTTTCTTCTGATATTATAAGGCCAAACTCATCGGCGTCGGCCGGCTTTTTGTTAATTACCTGTCCGCTTCCTTTGCAGGTATTACATGTAGTAGCCGTTTGCATGCGACCCAGGATGGTATTGGTGATACGGGTTACCTGTCCATTCCCATTACAGGTCCCGCAAGTGGTATAACTTACCCCTGGGGCCTGTTTCTTTCTTTTAACTTTTACCTTTTTCTCAACGCCGTTTGCAATCTCTTCAAGTGTAAGTTTCACACGTATTCTGAGATTGCTTCCTTTAACCATTCGGGTTCCACCACCGAAACCGCCAAAACCGCCAAAACCGCCTCCAAAGGCACTGCCAAAGATATCTCCAAACTGACTGAAAATATCCTCCATATTCATACCGCCGCCTCCAAAGCCACCACTTTCAAAGGCCGAATGACCAAATTGATCATAACGGGCTTTTTTGTCAGGGTTACTCAGTACTTCATAGGCCTCAGCCGCTTTTTTAAACATTTCCTCAGCTTTGGCATCTCCCGGATTTTTATCGGGGTGAAATTCCAACGCTTTCTTGCGGTATGCCTTTTTTATTTCAGCAGCCGTTGCGCTTTTAGATACACCAAGTATTTCGTAAAAATCCTCTTTCATTTCAGTCTTAGTTTCCCACTACAACTTTGGGATGCCTGATGATCTTGTCTCCCAGTGAATAGCCTTTTTCGACAACATCAATTATCTTGCCTTTTAATTTCTTATTTGGAGCTGGTATTTGTGTAATAGCATCGTGAATTTCTGCGTCAAAAGCATCGCCTTTGCCACAAGAAACTACCTCAAGCCCCTTCGCTTTCAACGTCTCCTTTAGCTTGTTGTGGATCAGTTCAACGCCCTTTTTCAATTCCTTATCCTTCGCTTTGTCCATTTCTACCAGGGCCCGGTCAAAATCATCAAGTATAGGAAGAATTGAAACCAATACCTCCTGACCCGCTGTCTTGAACAATTCCATACGTTCGCGGGTTGTGCGTTTCTTATAGTTTTCGAATTCAGCGAAGAGACGCAAGAACTTATCTTTCTCTAAGGAAAGTGCTTGTTCCAATTCCTCTTCTTTGCTCAATTCTTCAACAATTTCTTCTTCGCCCTGTGTGTGGTCTGCTGCTTCATCGGCCAATGGCAGATCTTCTATTTCCGGACTTTTATCCTTTTTGCTCATGTAAATGAATTCTTTATACAAACTCGATTTAAGATGGCAAAAGTACTGCCAATTCTTTAAATGTGTCAAAATGTCACGGAAAAATTAGCCCTAATAATAAGCTGCCATAGGGTATGGCGAATACGTAAAGACAATTATTTGCTCAATAAGGACTCAATCGCCGAATTAATGGTTCGGTGTGCAAATGTAAAGCCAAGCGTTTCAATCTTTTTACTGCTGACGCGCTGGCTGGAAAATAGGAGAGTAACCATTTCACCCAAGATCAATTTCATCAGAAATTTGGGAGCTCCAGGTAATATTAACGGTCTGCGAAGCGATCGGGCAACTTCTTTCAGCAACTTCTTTTGAATAATAGGGTTGGGCGCCACGGCATTAAAAACTCCCTTGCACTTCTTTTCAATACAAAACATAAACATATTGGCAACATCCTCACAATGGATCCAGGATTGCCATTGTTTTCCATTTCCAAAAGGGGCAGCCGTCAGCGATTTAACTGACTTTATCATTGGGGCCAGTGCCCCGGCCTCTGTAGCCAAGACTAACCCAATCCTGAGTTTGGTGACGGATAAATCCATGGCAGCGAAAGTATCCACTTCCCGCTCCCATTGTTGTACTACCTGGCCGAGAAAATCTTGTGCAAACGGACCCTCTTCCGTATATAATTTGGTCAGTGAACTCGGGTAAATTCCTATAGCCGAAGCAGAAATAATATGGGAAATTGAGGTGTTCCCACTTCTCTTTAATGCATGCCTGAGGGTACGCAGGCTATTGATCCGACTATCGAGAATGGCGTCTTTATATCGCTCTGTCCAGCGATGGGCTACATTATTACCTGCCAGGTTCACTATAGCATCGACCCCTTCAAAGCACCTTATATCAATTTCGCTTGTAGCCGGATTCCAATAGAATCCCCTGATCTGGGAATTTCCTTCTTCGATCCGCTTCCGCTGCCGACTGAGGAAATTCACTTCCCATCCCCGTTCAATAGACAAGCGAATTAGTTCACTTCCAATTAAACCGGTTGCCCCTGTGATCAATATTCGCATGCTGAATTTTCTATGATCAAAATTACGCCATTATTCGCCCGCGCAAGACTTTTTTATCTCGCCTTTAACAAGAGGCCTAAAGCTTGCGTGCACGGATCATTTCACGTTTCCCGGGGGGGCCGGGTATTCGTTCTACCTCGAAACCAACGGATTCCATTGTTCTTCTCACAGTGCCCTTTGCAGAATAGGTCACTAATATGCCTCCGGTGCGCAGAAGAGAATAACTCTTTTTAAAGATAGTTTCATTCCATAATTCGGGTTGTACGTTAGGAGAGAACGCATCGTGGTAAATAAGATCAAAACTTAAACGCTCTTTCAACTCCTCAAATAGGATTTCAACCCTTTTAAATGAGAAAAATGGATCGATAGCAATCCAGGTATCTGCATCTGCCTGGTGCAATGAAGTAAAGATCCTTTCCAATTTCTTGTTGGCCAGCTGTTCTGTAAAATTCATTTCAGCAACTTCGTTCTGGGTCAGAGGATAGGGCTCCACCCCGTAATATTGGATCTTTTTGGAATTTTCTTTAGCAAATTCGTAGCTGAGAAGTGCATTTAATCCCGTGCCAAATCCCAACTCAAGAATAGCGACTTCCGGGGAATCTATAATGCCTAATCCCTCTTGTATAAATACATGCTTAGATTCTTGTACTGCCCCATGTCTGGAATGATAGGGTTCATCCCAGCTGTCAATCTTCAGGCTGCTTGAGCCATCACCGGTGGTAATTACACTGCGATTCACGTCTATTGTAGGATCCGAACTCCAGAAGCCTCAAAACCGTATGAAACCATATCTTGTAATTCTTGTGTGCTGTCTATTTTCTTGCCTGCATCTTCGGCCATATGTTGCTGCTCTTCCGGATTCATCGTATGTAAAAACGCATTTCCTTCAACTATTACCATACTTCCTGCAAGGTCTTTGGGGACAAAGAATCCATAATCTTTAAACCGCACCATTGTTTCTTGGCCATTGGCTAAGGAGAGCTTCATCCAGCAACCTTTGTTCTGACATACTTCTTTCACCTGCGCCTGAAATATCACCTGTACTGTATCCTCGGTTTTTAAATTCTGGTACAATCCAAACATTTGATATTGGTCCTTCGCAGTGTCATCAGAAATATCACTGCCAAATGATAAAAATTCTTGTTTTTGAGCATTGGAAATAGCACTTTCCTTCTCTTTTTGGTCCATCTTACATCCTATAACCACTAATAAGAGTGCAAGTAAAATGTTAATTCTTTTCATTATCCTCAATATTTTGTATCTCCTTGCAAAGCTGCTAAATTTTCAACGAAAAAAGAAGATCGAACTACCCATAAATGTGTAATTTTAAATTCGAAAACGCCAAAAAAATGAGTACATCGGTAAAACAACTTAGAGTTGAAAAAGTAGCCAACTCCAGAATAAGCGA
>JAOTYW010000019.1 GCA_029861705.1 Flavobacteriaceae bacterium | reverse complement strand
AAATTCGAAACTGGGCTTATATTCCCTGTTGCGCCCAAAAAATACAAATCTTGCCGTGGCACTGGAGGAAACTGCCTATGAAAGCGAATTGAAAAAACACCAGGAAGAGCTGATCAAATTGCAGAATTGGGTGATCAAAAATGATAAGAAAGTCGTAGTCCTTTTCGAAGGCCGTGATGCAGCCGGAAAAGGGGGCGCTATCCGCCGGATCACAGAATACATCAATCCGCGACATTTTAAGATTGTTGCACTAAACATTCCCAGCGAAGATGAGCGGAAGCAATGGTTTTTCCAGCGCTATATCAACGAGCTTCCCAAACCTGGAGAGATCGTTTTCTTTGATCGCAGCTGGTATAACAGGGCCGTCGTAGAACCGGTGAACCAATTTTGCACAAAGGAAGAATACCAGGTATTTATGAACCATGTGAATGGTTTTGAACGCATGTTGATACAAAGTGATACCTATCTGATCAAACTATACTTCTCTATTACAAAAGAAGAACAAGCCAGGCGCTTTGCCGATATCAAACAGAGTCCTTTAAAGCGATGGAAGATGACGCCGCTGGATGAAAAGGCCCAGGGTCTGTGGGATGATTACACATCTTTTAAAGAACGGATGTTTGAACACACTAATACCAAAGATGCACCCTGGGAGATTATCGATGCCAATAAGAAATCAACAGCGCGACTCGGATCGATTAAGCAAATATTGGAAGTGATCCCCTATGAGTAACGTTTTGGAAAGAAGTCAAATCATAATACCATGGATAAAGCCGATAAACACGCCACTTCAAAATTAGGCACACTGCTGGTTGAGAACCGCATGGCTAAAATCCTGGAATTGGTTCTTGTCTTTGTCCTGGCTACGAGTTTTATACTACTCTTTTTAGAAAAAAACGGAGAGAATTTATTAAGGAACCAATTCGTGCTCTGGCTGGCGAATGTTTTTATGCTTTTGTGGGTCTGGGCTGGCTTAAAATTAAGGGGTGAGGATTGTGGTCACCTCGGACTTTACTTCAAAATACCTACAGCAAAGGAAGCATTAATAAATGTGGGCCTGTCGCTGGTAGTTTTTGTGCTTGCAATGTTGGGTTTTGTCATTGGATCTATAATCATGGCCAATATTACGGGCATTCCCGAACCGTCCGATATGAGCGCTTATGATTACCTGAAAGATAATATCGGTTTACTTCTCCTGTCCCTCCTTGGGATCTATATTGTTTCCTCTTTTGGGGAAGAAGTCGTATACCGGGGTTTTCTCATCACCCGGATCACAGAATTAGTAGGCAACACCAAATGGGGCCGCGTCATTGCCGTGTTGATCAGTGCCGTCATCTTTGGCTTTGCCCATTACGGCTGGGGTCCCATGGGCATCGTACAAACTTTCTTTATGGGCCTTGCCCTGGGCATCTGCTATCTCTGGCTAAAAAGGAAGTTATGGATCTTGATCCTTGCACACGCGTATATGGATACGATTCTTATTCTTCAGTTGTATTTTTCTGGTTCATAGTTCTTAGTTCATAGTTCACAGTTCTTAGTTAATAGTATTTGAATTATAGGTTCTACGAACTATGAACTATGTTCTGCCAACTCTACTACCTGAGAAATATCATAGGTAGTTTTCTCCTGATTGCCTTCCTTGCTGGATCATGCAAGTTAAAAGCAGATACAGATATTGGCGGATGCGACGTGTAAAAGATAGTCGACAGCGATTTTATGCCGGCTTGCTGATGCTGGGCGCGGGCGTCCTGATCTTTCGTACCCTACGCATGGTTACCGTGGAGGAAGCTGCTGAGATCCTGGTAGATTGGGTCTATGTCTTGCTGATCATGGAGTTTATGATCGCTGGTGCCTGTTTGCTGGCGGCCATGCGTTGGTTTACGCTAAGCAAATGGCAGTATGCCAGCACGGCTTTAAAACTAGGAGCCTGGGCTGCGATATTCCATGCCTTCAGAGTGCTGATCTATGTTCTGGGTCGCACCGGCCCATGGGTGAACTTCGATGTGAAACCGGAATATCGAGAGGCCTATTCTTTTGATTGGTTCTGGGTGTACTTTGCTGCTACCTTCTCGGTACTGGGATTGATCGGAGTTTATATCATCTGGCGACTCTGGCGAAGTAAGAAAAAGCTATTGTGAATCCATCCTTTTCCAAAAGATACCAATTCAAGATCCTGGCATTTTTAAGCCTGAGCATCGCCTTGTTGGGCACGATCTTGTATCTGAGAGATTCGGTGATCTATGAGGGTATTCTGGGGGAGATGCATCCGCTGCTTGCTTTACAATTCATCATCCCGGCTTATTTTCTGCTCTTTTTGTATTTGCTCTCTTATACCCCTTTACGGATTTATCAAAATAAAGGCGGGAAGGCATATGGGTTGCTTGCAGGAATCTCTCTTGTATTTGGTCTTGAAGTGATCGCTGCCGATCTCTGGTGGGCAGAATATCCTTTAGATCTTAACGTAGCCGCACCGGATTCGTTTTTGTATTATCCTGTGATGGGCTTTATGGCCGAAGCCGTTTTCCATCTTCTGCCACTGACCTTTTTTATCTTTATACTCTCCAACATGACTTCATGGCCTATGAACCGTGTCCTTTGGGTAAGTATCGCACTGACGGCTCTAGCCGAACCTTTTTTCCAAATACTTGCCGGCCCCGAAAGCGATTTTACGACACAGGTTTATACCGGGATCCATGTCTTTCTGTTCTCCCTGGCCCAACTTTGGGTTTTTAAAAAATATGATTTTGTGTCGATGTACTTAGTCCGACTCCTTTTCTACGCGATATGGCATATTGGATGGGGTGAATTACGGATCGAGATCTTAGTTCCTGGTTCTTAGTTCGTAGGACCATAATTTGTAGCCTAAGAACTAAAAACTCTTATCCCACAAACTCTTTTTTGAGAATATTCTTAAATCGTGTCGCACTTAAATAATGATCTGCCAGCAATTTTCCGTCTTTAATAAGCGCAAATGTTCCAAAGCCACTGGGTCCTTTTTGGGCTTCTTCAGGCTTATTGAGATGCGTGACCTGTAAGGGTACACCCTCTTCGCGGGCCACATCAGAGATTGCTGAGACCGACTTCTCATGCCAGGGGCATTGGTCAGCATAGAGCAAATGCCAGCCCTGGTGTTCTTTTAATGATTCAGTCCAGTCAAAGAAGCTAGGGGACGGACTCTCTATTTCAAATGGTTTATAAAGCAACTCAAAACGCCCACGGGTGTCGGCTTGGACAAAGCCATTCTTTTCAAATAGTGTTTTATTGGCCATCCAGGGGCCGTCGCTTGTGAGGGTACAGACACCTAACTTCTTGGAAGTTCTGGCATCATTCTCAATTGCTTGGAGGAGTTTGCTTGCCAAATTCTGATCTCGGGAAGATTTTCGAGCGACATAAATGCATTGTACAAACAGATAACCTGGTGCATCCACGGCCCGCCAACAGCTTTCAGCCGGGCTGTATTCCACAAAACCAAGTTGCTTGCCCTGGGCATCAGCGAGGATAATGAGTTTTACCCCACTGTTTAATTTTTGTCGCATCCATTTTACCTTCTCAGCATAACCGGGCGCTTTTTTGTTCTTGGCACAAAACACGCCATAGTCCTCGACATTGAGTGGGTTGACTTCGATGAGGTTGATATGTTCTGTAGTTTCCATGGGGTGCTATGATTTATTTCGTGATGTGTTTCTAAAGGATGAGGTTGTCTGTTGCTTGTTGACTGTTGACTGAAGTTGTCTGTTGCTTGTTGACTGTTGACTGAATAAGAATAACACGGTCAACTATCAACACTCAACTCCGACTCTGATATGGCATTTTTGTAGGCAACTCTTCTGTTTCCATAATATATTCCGTCACGGCAAAGACTTCGGCTTTCAGTTTCCTGAAAAGTTTGGTGAATTCCACCATTTTATCTTCAAGCATCGCGTGTTCCTCCCTGAATTGACCTGCATCCCGGGAAAAGGCATTTTTTAGCAGATCGCTTATATGTCGCATATGTTCAGTGATGGCATTTTCCAGCCATTTGGCTTCCTGGGTGACATTCTTGACATCCACAAAGATCGCTTTGGCTTTGGCGACGTTTTCATCTTTAGCCAACCAGAGAAAATATTTATTAATGAGGTTTTGGAAAAATTTTAATTCATCCAGATAAAATCCCATATCGTCACGCCAGTGTTCACTTAAAACATAGAGCTGTTCCCAGTTGGCGGTTTTCAGGTAATCGCTTTTTGGTCGTAATCGCATGTCGTTCATCATCAATGATTTTGGTTCATAGTTATGAGTTCATAGAGCTATATAAAGGGACTACTAAGAACCATGAACCTGCCTGCCGGCAGGCAGGCTAAGAACCATGAACTAAGAACTACGAACTATCAATTATACCTACAAATTTCGAGCAGCAGCCCGGCGCATACTATGACATAAATCATTTTTGCAATACTGATTATTCAGGCTGTCATACACATTCTGGAATCAATTTGATACTTTAGAATATTCAATCTAAGTAGACAATGGGAAGACTTCTTTTAGTTCTGGGAATTTCAATGGCCATTTTTAGTTGCGGCAATAAAAAGGCGCAGTCAGAAAAGATCGGGCGGGAAGTAGCAGGTGATACACTTGTTTACAGATATGTTACGAAGAATACACTTGTTTCAAAGAAACTTCCGGAGATAGAAATCACGGTGGCCGACGATTTTACCTATGTGGGTAATTTTGGATTTGAAATAATCGCAAATTCCGAAGAATATCCGATGGATATGCGCGGTAAACCGATCGCTGCGGGAGATCGTTATGTATTTGTTTCCGTAGATGAAGATCAACATGTTGAGAAACTATTTGTTGTACAACTTGAAGGTTTCCTAGCCGAAAATGACTTTATATTCAATTATAATTTTGATAGTGCGGAATATATTGGCGAGAATAAATACCGACATAATACCTGGTTTTATGATAGCCAGAAATTGGCCAAAGAAAATCCAGGTAATGAAGGGGCAAAAACCAGGGCTTTTTTAAAAGGAAAAGGATTTAAGCTAGAAGATGAGTATATGATGTCCAGATTTGTTGGCTTGGCGAGTGAGGACAGGAAGAATGAGATTATTCTTTTTTATATCGAAATGCTAAAAAAGGAAACGGGGTATTCCCTTGATGAATATGAAAATTTCCTGTCTGAAAAAGAAAGGGATTCAATCAATACAGCTTTAATAGAAAGATCAAAAAAGAGTTTTAGTATCGTAAAAGGATGATGCTAATAGGGATTCAAAATTGCTCTCATGAATAACAGGAAAATCATAGCAACAGTATTCATATTATTAGCAGTTGTGCTTGGGGCGATTTTTTTTTCGCAGATTGAATTCCCCTCGGATTTTAAAAACTTTTTTAAAGAAAAAAATTTCGAGCGAATTGAATTTCCTGCGGGTATAGAAATCTATTTTAAAGCGGATTTTTATAGCCAATTTGGTTCATTCGCCATAGCTCTTGAGCTTTTTGTTGCCGGTATTCATCTTTTTACTAAACACCGTAAAGCCAATTTTACTTTGGCCCTATTTGGGTATACTGCCCTGTTGGATCCATTTTTTAATATAATCGGACTTTTTACAAGTATGCTGCCGATCTATGCCATGATCGTTTTTAGCAGTTGTGCTATAGTGGCTCTGTGGCTGGCATTTTCAAATACATTCCAATTAAGACGTATATCTTTTTTAGCGGCCTTTTTTGGTTTTATTCTTGGTACTGCACAAGAGCTATTCTTTAATTATTTATAAAATTATTTTCGTTCTTTTTACCTGCTAACTCAAATTCCTTCTCTTTCTTTTTTCCATTTATGAAATACGCAGCATTCATGAATACCTTTTAAAATGCATTATGGCATGAATAAAAAAGTAGGCCGGGCTTACCTTTTAAGACAATTCTTGAACCCCTTTTTCCGTAGCTCTATGCGACTAAGGGCGTTAAGAATTACCGAAGCCTATCTAGTCATTTCGAACCGAACAAAGTGAGTGTGAGAAATCTCATCCTTTAGAGATCCCCTGTGATAACTTCATGGGATTTCTCAATCGTCGCTTCGCTCCTCATGTCGAAATGACTTGTAGTTTGTCATTTGCCATTTGTCATTAACAGGTGACAATTATCATTGTAATTCGTGTGGCTAATTAAGACCTTCAAGCAAATTACAATACCATGTTCGAATTACTTCAAGAATACTGGATCCCCTGGACCGTCTCCAACACCATAGCCATCATCCTATTGATCCTCGCGATCAAAAAAACCAGGTGGGCACGTTGGATTTTCTTTATCCTCTTCGCCTGGGCGTGTTGGATCAATTTACGCACCTCCAGCATCTCCCCGGGAGATTATATGGGCTATGCCGAGCTGACGCCTATAGGTTTTTACAAGGATTTTATCACAGGCTGGTTTAGGGAGAACATCACGATCATGGTGACCCTTATCGCGATAGGTCAGGGGGTGATCGCTTTGGGCTTGTTGGGCAAAGGCTGGATGGTGAAACTGGCATGTATTGGGGCAATAATTTTCTTTTTATGCATTACCCCACTCGGTATAGGGGCCGGGTTTCCGGCACCTTTGATAGGGATCGCTACGGCTTATTTTATTTTGAAGAAGGATAATCTGAATTGGCTGTGGAGGAGGAGTTCATAGTTCTTAGCCTGCCTGCCGGCAGGCAGGTTCATAGTTCATAATACCAAAAAAGAGAAAGCTAAGAACAACAATAGCATTTATATTATAAGTAGGAAAACATATAAAAAGATAAAAAATGAAACATTTTAATTTAAAATCAGCTAAAGAAATAGGGAACAGTTTAGGGATTAATTGGGATGAAGTAAGCCTCGAGGAATTTTTAATGGGAATAAATGTAGAATTAGAACATGGTACCAGATACCCAGAATCAAATGTTACCGACAATGATCCCGAGCTTACCGGAAAAATTGCCTGGGCACATCTTAAAGAGTTTCCTGACTATTATACAAGACTAGAAAAAATGGAAAAGGAAGCTGATGAGTTTTGGAAAACTCATGTGTGAATAATTTCTATTGAAAGCGTAGCTCAATAACGCCTAAACTTGCCTGCCTGTCGGTCTCCGGCGGCCATAGCGTTCCTCCATCGACGCCTTAGGCTATAGCCGACGGTGGTCCGCTAAAGCTTCAGCGGCACGCGGATGGCGACGGCTCGCAGGTAGGCCAAGAACTGTGAATTATCAAGTAATATAACAGACAATGGACAATATAGAACCGTTAGTTCTCAGCTTCTTACTTTTTGCTTCGTAAAAACAGCGCCAGAATTTAGATCATCTTTCCCGTCGGACACATTGCTAATTGATAATTGCTTATTGTACATTGAAAACAACTCCTGAACACAAATCCTCTTCCCCTCCGGTAACAGAGCTCAAAATATTGATCTGTCCTTCCATTTTCAAAATACCCATTAAGGCGAATACTAGGGCTTCTTTGTAGTCGATGAGTTTCTTATCCGGAATTATGAGCTGAATTTGATCTCCTAGTTTTTCTTGAAGGATTTCCATAAGGAAGGAATTTTTGGCTCCGCCGCCAGTTGCCAGCAGTTGACTGTTGACTGGTGAGGGCTTGCCCGCCGGAGCTTTAGCGGAGGAGGGTTGACTGTTCTGCTCAAGCGTGCTTTGAACTGCCATGGCAATTTGTTCTGCTATATGGTGTACGGCTGTATGTAACAGATTCTCTGGAGTATCGTCAAAGGTTTCAACCAATGGCCAGACTTCTTTGGCAAACCATTCGTAGCCTGTGCTTTTTGGATAGGGGAGTGTATAGTATTCCAAGCCATTCAGGGCTTCGTAAAGGGCTTTATTGAGGCTTCCCTGACGTGCGAGGGCTCCGTCACGGTCATATGGCAGGCCTGCTCTTTGGGCAAGCGGATTCAACAGCATATTCGCAATCCCTATATCATAGGCAATACGATTGCCGTCTTGTTCGAAAGAAATATTAGAGATGCCACCCAGGTTTAAACAGTAGTCGTACTCACCTAATAACAATCGGTCGCCAATCGGTACCAAAGGAGCGCCTTGTCCGCCCTGCTTAACATCTTCCGTTCTAAAATCACAGATAACGGTCTGGCCGCTATGCTTTGCCAGTTCGGCTCCATCTCCGGCCTGAAACGTATAGCTTTCTTCCGGACGGTGATGAATGGTATGCCCGTGGGAGGAAATAAAATCTACCGTTAGTTTGTGTTCCCCTAAAAATTTTTTGGCCGTCTTCCCCAACCATTCCCCATAACGATGGTGCAGTTTAAAAAGATCCATGGGCTCCAGGTTTATAGCTTCCTGCAATGCTGACTTTTTATCTTCGGAGTAGGGGATCGTAGTAGCATACTCGATAGCGTATTTCCAAAAACCCTTATTTTGCCAGAACCGGCAATAGGCCATATCCAGCCCATCCAGCGAAGTGCCGGACATCATGCCTAATACGGTGTATTCCTTTTGTTTCATGCCAGTGAGACAGGCAATTGTCCTTTTGCTTCCAGTTCACCCATAAAATGACTCCAGGCCACTTCATGGAATTCCGGGAAATCCTGATATAACATCACAGTGGCCAGGGTCTTAAATAGGCCCAAAGCCCGTATCATATAGGGGTTTCCAAAATGATAAATGACCAGCTGCTTGCTGGCATATAATTCCCGGATCAACTTTAACTCGTCCTGCGTTAATCCAAAACTGTATTGCGGTTTCACCTGTGGCGGCCGCAGCACTAATAGAATATTTTCGTGCTCAGCCAGTCCATCCTGAATTTCATCCAGGGTATGACTGCTTGTTTTGTATACTGAGACACCGAGCTTTTGACTTACCCTATCGGAAAAACTTGTACCATCGATCAACAACTCAGAACTGTCAACTACAACCCCTGAATCGGCCTGTTCCCCTGAACCGCATTCCACCACAGCAAAACCCTGCTTGACAAAATGTTTGATCCCATCCGGTTCCCCACAAAAGAGGGTGAGGCAGGACTTGGCCAAACAACTATTCAGATTCATGGCTTCCGGTAAATATTGAGGCGATTTTTTAGGCTCCTGATATGCCTTTTGCTTCAGAGCCCAAACACGTTTAAAAGCGGTTTTTATATCCGCCTCCTCTGCCTTTTCAAAAATGGCCTGGATCCCGGCAATTGGGTTGGGACAATAACACAAGATATCATTCCCGGCAGTAAATGCAGCAAGTTCTAACTCGCCCGGATTCTTGTATTCTTGTGAAATAGCATGCATGTTCAAAGCGTCGGTCACTACGACGCCATCAAAGCCCAGTTCGCCCCGCAAAAAATCTTTGATGATGGCCGGAGAGAGGGAAGCGGCTTCTATCTTCCCACCAGTCAATGCAGGTACGGCCAGGTGACCTACCATGACAGCATCTACGCCTTCTTTGATCAATTCTACAAATGGAAAAAGATCGGTTTGCAACAATGTATCTTTATCATCTTCCAGGACCGGAAGTCCGAGGTGGGAGTCCACTATCGTATTCCCATGACCAGGGAAATGTTTGATGGCGTGCAAAACACCTTCGGCCTTCATACCTTTAATAAAGGCCCTGGCGTTTTCCGTAACCGCATGCGCATCTTCCCCAAAAGAACGGTAGCCTATCACCGGGTTCTCGGGTTGTACATTCATATCCACCACCGGTGCAAAATTCCAATGGATCCCCGTTTTCCTTAAGTCTCGAGCAATGGTCTGACCCACCTGTGTGATCAATTGCTTGTCTTTGGCAGCCCCCAATGTCAACGCATAGGGGAATTGATCTGTTTCCTCTACCCGCATCGCTAAACCCCATTCGGCATCAATGGCGATCAACAGAGGAATCTCAGAAGCGGCCTGGTAATGTTCAATAAGTTCCTGTAAACGCTGCCTGCTTTTTTCGTTATAGACCACCTCTTTTGGGCCTTCGTAATTTGTCGCTGCAGAGGCTTTGGAGTGAAAAAAGCAGAGTCCGCCTATCCCATGCTCCCTTATCATGGTTTCGATGGCCTGCACATCTTCTTCTGTATCGTTGATATAGGCAGCGGGCATAATAAACTGCCCTATTCGTTCTTTTGGTGATAGGGTATCGTAAGCTTCGTTAAAAGGAGTCCATTCAGGAATCATTGCCGGCACCTTTTTTTCCATAGTCTGGCGGATAGTCAAGATACTTCAAAATAAACAAAGCTGGAAGAGCCCCGATGACTACCCAGATAAAGAATCCGTCGTAACCAAGCCACTCCTGCATATAGCCGCTGATGAGTCCGGGGAGCATCATCCCTAGTGCCATAAAGCCGGTAGCCAGGGCATAGTGCGAAGTTTTAGATGCCCCTTCGGCTATATAGATCAAATAAACCATAAAGCCGGCGATCCCAAAGCCATAGCCAAATTGTTCCAGGACTACTGTAGTAACCACGGGCACAATATGTGTCGTATTGGAAATGGCTAAAAAGGCGTAAAAGGCATTGGGCACGTTTAATGAAAGCACCATAGGGAGCAGCCATTTTTTAAGTCCGTCGCGTGAGATCAGGATGCCTCCCAATATCCCACCAATGGTTAGAAAGATGACGCCTACAGTTCCGTAGATCGTACCTACTTCAGCCGTTGTGTAACCCAATCCGCCTTTCTCTACCGGATCCAGAAAGAAGGGGGCGGCCATTTTGACTAATTGAGATTCGCCCAGGCGGAAAAAGAGGACAAAAGCCAGGGCAATGCCCATGCCTTTTTTATTAAAGAAAGTCCGGAAAACCTCTAAAAAACCTTTGGGCTTCTCCAGGGTAATGGCATCAGAAGTCTCGTATTTAGGTGTCACTAAGAAATTCCCTATGGTCAATGCCAGCATCAAGATACCGGTAACGATCATGGTATAGGACCAGGCCTTGGCATTATCCCCAAACTCATTTTCCAGAAATCCGGCGAGGATGACCAATAGTCCTTGTCCGGTCACATTGGCCAGTTTATAAAAAGTACTTCTTATCCCGACAAAAAAGCTCTGTTTGTCTTGAGTTAGCCCGATCATATAATAGCCATCCGAGGCCACATCATTCGTCGCCGAGGCAAAGGCTGCCATCCAAAAACAGGCCAGGGTAGTGACAAAGAAAATATTCGTTGGCAGGAAGAAGCCTATGGCCAAAAAAGCTGCGGAGACAATAAGCTGCATCCACAGGAACCAGTTACGTTTAGTTGAGATCAGGTCTACGTACGGACTCCATAATGGCTTGATCACCCAGGGAAGATAGAGCCAACTTGTATACAGTCCAATATCGGCATTGGAGATCCCCAGCTTTTTGTACATGATCACAGAAACGACTACAACCATGACAAAGGGGAACCCTTGTGTAAAGTATAGGAGCGGGATCCAGGCCCAGGCCCTTTTGTTCTTTTCTACCATTTGGTCATTGGCTGGCTTGGATACGAAAATAGGGTTTTATGTGTTTAGCGCGACTCCTTATTAAAATGATAGCGTACAAATCCTTCAACAGCTTCGTATTCTGCCATACCTAGCTGGTTTATCTTATCTGCTGTGCTTTTATTTCGCTGTTCAGCCCGTTGCCAGAATTCGCGATCGTCATGTCCGGGGAACATGGCAGAGTCTTTTTGAGATTGATGCTTAAAGATGGCATTCTTTTTTCTATCCAGGTCTTTTGGCCCGATGACTACAGCCATATCCATATCGGATACATCCCATTCCTGCCAGGCACCTCGGTAGAGCCATACCCAGCAATCGTCAAGCCATTCCGCTTTTTCACGTACTAATTGGTCCAGGGCATGATAAATAACCTGAAGGCAGACCCGGTGCGTACCATGCGGATCGGATAGATCTCCGGCGGCAAAGATCTGATGGGGTTTTACTTTCTGTAAGAGATCATAAACGATCTGTACATCGGCCTGGGTAGGCGGATTCTTTTTCACCTTCCCGGTTTCATAGAAAGGCATATTCATAAAATAGGCATTGTCTTCATCCACGCCGCAGTAGCGACAAGCGGCTAATGCCTCGCCTTTACGGATCAGGCCTTTAAACTGCTGTATTTCGGGAGAATCTACCTCTCCGGGTTTTTTGTTTTTCAAGAACGTACGCACCCGCTGTCGCTGGGCGATCATTTCTTCATTCTCTTGCATAGTGTCTGTAGCGAAGTCCAAAAAACGGATGACTTCGTCGTCAAAGACGGCGATGTTCCCTGAGGTCTGGTAAGCGACATGCACTTCATGCCCCTGGTCTACAAGTCGGAGTAAGGTACCTCCCATGGATATCACGTCGTCATCGGGATGCGGACTGAATATGAGCGAACGCTTAGGATAGGGTTCTGCGCGTTCCGGACGCTGACTATCATCTGCATTGGGTTTCCCACCCGGCCATCCGGTGATCGTGCTTTGTAACTGGTTAAAGACACTGAGGTTGATGATCTCGGCAGCGCCTACTTCGGCAATGAGATTCCCCATCCCGTGTTCGTTATAATCCTCATTGGTGAGCTTGAGAATGGCTTTGTTGAGTTTTTGTGATAACCAGAGCGTGGCCCGTTTGATCAGGGCGTCATTCCATTCACAATCGGAAACCAGCCAGGGTGTGTGCACCCTTGTGAGGGCAGAAGCTGCTGCCTCGTCAAGGATAAAATCACATTTTGGATGCTGTTGCAGGAAGGTGGCCGGAATAGATTCACGGATCTCACCTTCAGCAGCTTCGCGGATCACCTCCATTTTTCCTTCGCCCCAGGCCATCAGGATGATGCGCTTGGCGGCCATGATCGTGCCTACACCCATGGTGATCGCTTTTACCGGTACGTTGTCTATACCGAAGAAATCCGAAGCTGCATCGAGTCGGGTTACCTGGTCGAGTCGGACCAACCGGGTTTTGGAACGTAAGCTTGAGCCCGGTTCATTAAAGCCGATGTGCCCTGTACGCCCGATACCTAATACCTGAATATCAATACCACCGGCTTCGGTGATCATATTTTCATAGTCTTCGAAATAGGCTTTGAGTTCATCTTTCTCGAGTTGCCCGTCCGGGATATGGACGTTTTCCTCTGGGATATCGATATGATCAAAAAGGTGTTCCTTCATAAAGCGGACATAACTATGGATAGAATCCGGTTCCATCCGATAGTATTCGTCAAGGTTAAATGAGATCACATTTTTAAAGGACAAGCCTTCTTCCTCATGGAATTTCACCAGGAAGTCGTATACCTTGGTAGGGGTTGAGCCTGTGGCGAGTCCCAGTACTACATTCTTTCCTTCTTTTTGCCGTTCTCTGATAAGATTGGCGATCTCATTGGCCACAAAAAAAGAAGCTTCGTCAGAGCTTCCATAGATTGCAGTGTTGATCTTTTCAAATTTGCGTGCGTCCTCGTCAAAGGGTATCCGCGTAATTTCAGGTGATTTTAAGGTCGTAGACATACTATTTTTTGTTAAAGCGAATGACAAAGGTAGCAAAAAACAGCAATAAATTATCGTTAAAGTGCAATAAATGGCAAAATTTAACATTTTATTATTTAAAAACGTCAATAAACAGCAAATATAAAATTCTTCTGTATCTTTGTCTACAAATTGGATCTATGCTGAAAGCAGAACGAAAAGAGGCTATTCTAAGCCAGGTGGAATTACACAACAGGGTGTTATTGGCCGATCTGGCGGAGACCCTGGATGTGTCTATTGATACAGCCAGGCGTGATGTCAAGGAACTTGACGCAGATGGCAAATTGCGGAAAGTACATGGGGGAGCAGTTTCTTTAGGTTTTAACAGCCTGGTGGCCCGGAACGTGAATGTCTTTGCCCTCGAGGAGAAACAGTTAATTGCTGAAAAAGCCTTAGACCTTTTAAGGGAGGGGAGTGTAATTTTTATTGACGGCGGGACTACCTGTCTGGAATTTGCCCGTATGATCCCGGTAGATTTAAGCCTGACCTGTTTTACATTTAGTATTCCTGTGGCCCATGTGTTGATGACCAAACCAAACATTGAGACCATTTTTATCGGCGGTAAAATCGACCCGGAGGCACAGATCACGATCGGACTCGAAACAGCACGGCAATTCTCTGAGATCCAAGTCGACTTTAGCTTTATAGGCACCGGCTATGTAGATCCGGTACACGGGCTTACCGATCTAAGCTGGGATGTGGTTCAGATAAAAAAGGCGGTGATCAACGCCTCTAAAAAATCGGTACTTTTGTGTATCTCACAAAAATTGAATTCACATCACAGGTATAAAACCTGTGATCTAAGTGCTATTCATACCATGATCACCGAACTGGATCCTACGCATAACCGACTTAATTTATTCCGCGAAAGCGATATTCATTTGTTGTAACACCTATGTCTGAATACACAAAGATAACTGAATCATCTTCCCTCTATGATCACCTGGAAAAAATGGAGATCTCTCAGATCCTATACAATATCAACAAGGAGGATCAAAAGATAGCAGCAGCTGTAAAAAATGTTATTTCCCAGATCAGCAAGCTTGTCGAAGGCCTGGAGCAACGCTTTTATGACGGGGGCCGGTTATTTTATATCGGGGCCGGAACAAGTGGCAGGCTAGGGGTCGTAGATGCTTCTGAAATACCGCCTACATTTGGGATGCCACATGAGCGGGTGATCGGACTTATTGCAGGGGGAGACGGAGCCATCCGAAAAGCAGTTGAATTCGCCGAGGACGATACGGAGCAAGCTTGGAAAGATCTCAAAGAACATAATATCAGTGAGTTAGATACTGTTGTTGGCATTGCTGCCTCAGGCACTACGCCTTACGTGCTTGGCGGGATAAAAGCAGCCCGGGAGAATGGGTTGCTAACAGCAGGTATCACAAATAATCCGGGTTCGCCCCTGGCAGTAGCCGCTGAAATTCCTATTGAAGTTGAAGTCGGTCCTGAATTCGTAACAGGGAGCACACGTATGAAAAGCGGCACGTCTCAGAAATTAGTGCTGAATATGATCACGACAGCCCTGATGATCCGCATTGGTCGGGTAAAAGGCAATCGCATGGAGAACATGCAGCTCAGCAATAACAAATTGGTAGACCGCGGTACGCGCTATGTTATGGATAGCCTTAGCCTATCCTATGAAGAGGCGAATGCCCTGCTTAAAAAACACGGTTCGGTTAAAGAAGCGATCGAATCAAATAGGAAATAACTACTGCGGATCGAGTCGGTATATCCCTTTATTCTCTACAGCAACATAAATGTAACCATCAGGTCCTTGGCGCACATTGCGCACCCGCCCAATATTTTCCATTAGTTTCTCGCGCCTTGTTACACTTTCTCCATCTAATTCAAGTTTCTCCAGGTATTGAAAGGACAAGGAACCTACAAGCAGGTCGCCTTCCCATCCCGGGTATTTATCTGAGCTGACAAAAGCCATCCCGCTTGGAGCAATTGATGGATCCCAATAATGTATAGGCTGAGCCATCCCTTCCATTGCAGTCTGGTCTGTAATGGGGGTACCGGAGTAATTGATCCCATAGGTGATCACCGGCCAGCCGTAATTCACGCCTTTTTCTACTACATTGATCTCATCGCCGCCTCGAGGACCGTGTTCGTGGATCCAGATCTTACCGGTTTCCGGGTTCATAGCCATGCCTTGTGGATTCCGATTCCCATAAGTAAAAATGGCTTCTTTGGCATTTGCCTGGCCAACAAAGGGATTATCGGTAGGGATGCGACCATCATCATGGATACGATATACTTTCCCATTATCCCGCGTCATATCCTGCGGATTTACATCCCGATCACCACGGTCGCCAATGGTAAAATACAAATAGCCTTCCCGGTCAAATTCGAGTCGACTTCCCCAGTGTTGTCCACGGGTGGTATTCGGCGCCCCTTTATAGAGCGTTTCAATGCTTGTCAGCGCATTTCCTTCGAGTTTCGCGCGAATAATTTTAGTATTTCCACCGGGTCCATCGCCATCCTCGGAAGAGTAGGAAATGTAGATCCAACCGTTTTCTTCGTAATTGGGGTGGAGTTCAATATCCATTAGTCCACCTTGCCCACGTACATAGACGGCCGGAACATTCTGAATTTCAGTACGTTCCCCATCAGTAATTTTGAGGAGGGTACCGGATTTTTCGGTGATTAGCATACTGCCATCAGGCAGCCAGGTCATCCCCCATGGTATTGATAAATTATCGACAACCAGGGTGGCAGAAAAGGAGGTTTCTTGGGGTGCCTCAATTGAATTGTCAGTTTTTTCTGCACAATTTATAAGAAATATTGACAAAATAGTGAAATACGTCGAAAATATCATACGATTTAGCATCATGAATCGTTAAAAATATAAGTTAAAGGAAGAAGTTTTCTTACTAAATATTTACCTAAAAGTACCAAATTATAAGTATAAACTAATACGTTCAGAATATTTAGACCCCGAATCTCATATTCTTTCGCTTACTCAATGCATATGCGATCAAAGACACCAAGGCATATACTCTATGCCGCGTTATGGTTGGCACTTTTTGCAGTAGGCTCATCGGCCAGCGCGAATCCCGAGGTTTACAAAGTAGCTTTTACTCAGTTCCTGAGTGGAATATTTTCTGTCCAGGAGGAAGAAGCTGAAACCTTAGTGCCACAACTAACTTCTAATTCAATTCAGGGGAGAACCACATCCACCCTGGACCTTGCTGCTTTCGAAGCCCCGATGTTCATGACGATCATCAATGGCGCTAACGAAGAGGTAACCTGTCCTAATGACGGGAGTACCCTAGCCAAATTCTTTTTATGCGGTACTAGTGATATCCGTACCATTAGCCTGAGTCAGAGCGGAAGCTCTTATCAATGGCAGAAGATGGACCCGACTGCCCCAGGCTGTGTGCCTACGGTGATCGACGATTGTCCGACTTCCGACCCCGATTGTGGCTGGAATACAGTTGGCACAGGATCTACTTACGACCTGGATTCCGACGGGGAATTCCGAGTACGTGTCGATTCCGGGCCCTATTATTATTTTAAAGCAACATTAAATCCGCTGGATCCCCAGTTGATCAAAGAAGATATCGTATGTGGTGTACCAGGTAGGGTAGAGGTAACCAATGTACCCGCAGGGTATGAATACAGCCTGAACAGCTCTGCCGGTCCATATCAAAATGATCCCTTTTTCGACATAGCTACACCAGGCGATTACACCGTTTGGGTACGACTTGCCGGTGTTCCGGGGAGTACCTGTCTTTTTCCGTCAAACCAGCTGACGGTGGATTCACTGGATATGACTGCCAACGTTGTGGCCAATGATATTTTATGCAGTGGGGAATTGGGAAGTATTGACGTAAGTATCAGTGGCGTTCCCGGTTTTTACACCTACCGGTTGATCAAAGGTGGGGTTACTGTCGATACTTTTGGTCCGGATGCAGCCAGCAATTACACTTTTGCCAATGTGAGCTCAGGGATCTATGAAGTACGCGTTCAAACCAATGATTGTAACCAGCTTATTTCGCTGGACATCAATAGTGATCCGATCGAGATCGGCACGGGGATCAGTCCGCTTGCGGTAGATGCCACTGCCAACGACAGTTTTGGTTGCGGCGCTGCTTCGGTAGATGTAGATATTGATACCTCAGGTGGTACAGCGCCTTATCGCTATAGCCTTGACGGCGGCACGAATTGGAGTGGTACCTATACCGGGACTGCAACTTTTACTGTTACAACATCCGGGACTTATAATATTTTAGTAGAAGATGCCAACGGCTGCCAGAAAACAGCCAGTGTTGATGTGCAAGACCTGCCTCCTCCTGTTTTTACAATTACAACCCTCGATGCTAATTGCGGTGGAGCCAATAACGGTAGCATTACCGTAAATGTGACCAATGGTTTTGGATATACACTTGAGTTTAGCATAGACAATGGCGTCAATTACCAATTGAGTAATGTCTTTAACAACCTGGCCCCGGGCAGCTACGATGTAATGGTTCGCTACCAGCAGGGAAGTTTTACCTGTACGACACCTGCTTCGAATGAAACAGTAAGTACCCCATCTTCCATCAGCGGTACGGCTACGCCTGATAGCGTGCCTACTTGTTTGAATGAAAATGGAGGACAGATAACCATTTCCGGTGTATCCGGGGGTGTACCACCATATGATTACAGTGTTGGTGCCGGATTCAGCCCGACAAATGTCTTTTCCAGCCTGGGTGTGGGAACGTATACACCTCAGATCAGAGATGCCAATGGTTGTGTTGAGAGTTTGGCCCCGATCACTTTTAATACACTGGATAAGCCAACAGATATGGATTTTGTGATCTCCAGCCTGGATTGTTTAACGGCAACAGCGAGCGTCACCGTGACAGCAACTGGCGGAACAACCCCATATACCTACGAGATAATCGCCCCTGCGGCGAGCGCCGTGAATAATGGAAATAACCCGGTATTCCCAGGTTTGGGACTGGGTACTTATACTTTCCGGGTAACAGATAATGAAGGCTGTAGCTATGACGAGGCTTTTGCCATTACAGATATAAGCTCCATTAATGTCCAGGCACAAACAGTAGATGTTGTGACCTGTGTTGGAAATGCTGATGGTGCCGGTAGATTTTTGGTAGATGGATTTGCTACGACCTATAGCTATCAGATCGATGCTAATCCGGTAGTCACCGGTGAGAGCAATGGTATTATTGACCTGAGCGGATTGACGGCAGGAAGCTATGTAATTAATGTAACGGACGAAGACACTAATTGTACAGATACGGCTACGCTGAACATTCAGGAACCGGCTGTCGCCCTGGCGATCAGCAATCTGAATGTGATCGATATGAGTTGCCAGAACGGGAACATTGGTGCCGTAACTATCAATACGGTTGGTGGATGGGGAGGTAATCGTTATACACTGATACAACCCGATCTTTCAACCCGCGGCCCAAAAAGTGGTAATACCTTTTCCAATCTTTCTTTGGGAGGATTGTACCAGGTGAGCGTGGAGGACGCTAATGGATGTATTGTAACAGACAGTTTTACTTTAACCCCGCTCACGGCTCCAACGCTGACGCTGGATACAGCAGCTTCCGATTTCTGCTATGACAATACGGATGCAGCAACGATGATCGTGAATGCCGCGGGCGGATTGCCACCTTACCAATACAGAATTAATGGTGGGATCTTAGGAGGCAGTAATACGTTTGCCGGACTTACTCCTGGAAACTACACTATTGAAGTGGTAGATGCCAATGACTGTAGGGATACCGTTTCTGTTGTTGTTGAGCCTGAAGTCACGGCTTCGGCCACTACGATAACCCAGTTAAATTGCGGTGGGCCGGATGCAGAGATCCTGGTGAACATCAGCAATGGCTATACTTCCGGTGGAGATTATGACTACTATGAAGTGAGCATTGACGGAGCAGCATATACATCGAACACTAATAACATTACTGGGAATTCCTTTATATATACCATCCCGAATGACGGTTCTATCATTACACCAACAACTTTCCAGTTTGAGGTTTTTGATGCCCAGGGATGTAGAACGGAAACAAACGTTGTGACCATTGTGCCTCCCGAAACTATTGCCGGTACGGCCGTAGGAACTGATACAACCTGTGGCGATAATAATGGTATTGTAACTTTAATACCTGATACAACTCAAGGTGTGCCTCCTTATGAATTTAGTGATAATGGAGGAGCCACTTTTTCAAGTCAGAATATATTCTCAGGATATGCACCGGGCGTGTATAACAATTTTGTCATCCGAGATGCTCGAGGATGTGTGAGTCCGCCCCTATCTGTAACCATCAATGCTAGCGTGCCTATCGATGCAACTGTTGCTCCGGTAGATGCCATCTGTGCGGCTGGTACGGTAGAAGGTGCTATTGACGTTACGGCAGTAAGCAATGGAAGTCCGAATTATACCTATACTGTTTTAGATATCGGCGGCACACCGGTAGCTACTGTAGGTCCGACACCAAGTACAGCAGTAAACTTCCCCAACCTGGTTCCTGGCACCTATACTGTAGTGACCCAGGATGCGAGCGGATGTGAAGACAGGGATACAGTAACCATAATACAGAACACAATAGACCTGATCCCGGTATCACCGCCACCACCGCCTGACTGTACTAGTGTATTTACGTATATCGTGGATATTGTAGGCGGTACGCCGCCTTATCAAATTGGCTTGGTTGGTTCGCCCTTAGGTCCGCCTAATGTGGATTTTGACACCCATGATTTCACAGGGCTTATCGATTTTGGGGAGACTTACTTTGTAGAAGTAGTGGATGCCCTGGGGTGTAGATATATAGAACAGATCGACCCTATTCCGGCTCCGTCTCCGATCACGGTAACAGCAACATCTGTAGCTGCTTCCTGTGCCCCGGGTGGTAATGGACAGATCGATTACCAGGTCAGTGGTATTGCGTCCCCTGCAGACCTGACCATTGAATTGCAAGACACAAACACAGGCGCCATTGTAGCCGGACCTATCGTCCTTACCAATGAGCCTATACCTTATAATGGATCATTTACTTCCCTGCCACCAGGGAATTACCAGATCCTTGTAGAAGATAATAATACACAGTGTGATGCCAGTACCCTGGTGGACATTATCCAGGATCTGCCTGGAATAGTGATCGACAATAATGAGCCAGCTACTTGTAATGTGGGTGCGCTTATTACGGTACGTGGTACGGGTGGAACTCCTGGTTATAACTTTGCCTTTGTCCCAACCGGGAATCCGGCACCGGGTGTTTTTACAGCTCAAACAACCTATGAGATACCTGGGCCTTACCCGGCTGATTATGATTTCTATGTGGAAGACAGCAATGGCTGTATCAACTTTACTACGGTCACAGTAACTCAGTCAGCCGGCGTTCCTACACCAACAGTGGACGTAGTAAATCAATGTACGGCTGTGGCAAATTATACGGTCAATGTGACCACTCCTTTATCTACAGGATCCGGTTTACCTCATGAGACTTTTGAATATGATATAGGAGGTGGCTTCCAGACCAGTCCGAATTTTACCGTTCCTAATCCGGGAGACTATACCATTATAGTAAGGGATGGCAACGGGTGTACAAATACCATTTTAGCGCGTGTCTTTGATTTCTTTGCAATCACGGCCAGTGCTACTTCAGATCCGACTTGTAATGCTGGGGACGGAGTGATCACTGTGAATACAACCGGGGGTAGTGGTAATTTCCGATTTGAACTGGATGACGGCATTAACCCGCCGATCGTGCAGGTAAACAACCCGGTATTCACAGGCATTTTACCCGCGTCTTATTCCATATTGGTAACGGATCTGGATTCCAATACCATCCCGCTTTGTACAGATGTTGCGAATGTTGATGTAACGCTGGTGACCAATCCGGTCATAGCCGCTACACCTCAAGGTGATGTGACCTGTACGGGGGCCAATGATGGCTATATCAATACAGAA
>JAOTYW010000145.1 GCA_029861705.1 Flavobacteriaceae bacterium | reverse complement strand
TCTTGTGTTATTTCAACCACCCGTTTGGCAACTTCATGGAATTTAGGTGCCGTACGGACCATTTTCTCATCGATGCCTGTTAAATTAGCTACATAGGGCTGAATCTCTCGCTCCGGATTAATAAGGCTTATGAATTGATCTTTTACCACCTGACCATCGAAGCGATGGATGGCGATCTCTGTGATCCCTTCCTCGTTAAACTGACCTCCTGTTGTCTCTATGTCTAGTACTGCGTACACTTGCTATTAATTCCTATAGCCAAAGATACTACTTCCAATGCGTACCATGCTACTTCCGTAGTCAAGTGCGAGCTCATAGTCGCTACTCATTCCCATAGAAAGTTCCTGTAGTTGTGGGTAATTCTGCTGTAAGTCCGACTTAAGATCGGATAGAAATTTAAATTCACGTGCCAGCTGCTTCTGGTCATCGGTAAAAGTTGCCATACCCATCAACCCCTTGATTGCCACATGTTCCAGGGGTTCATTAGCTAGTTGATTCAATAGTTCTTTCAGTTCCATCTCACTAAATCCGAATTTGGATTCTTCCTCTGCAATATGGACTTGTAGTAGGCAGGGGATCACCCTTTCGTGTTTAGCCCCATGCTTATTGATCTCACGAAGTAGTTTTAAACTATCTACACCGTGGATCAAGTGAACGAAAGAGGCCATATATTTTACCTTATTCCGCTGCACATGACCGATCATATGCCAGCGAATATCTTTAGGTAATTCTGCCTGCTTCCATGCAAGTTCCTGGATCTTGTTTTCACCAAAATCGCGTTGACCCGCCTCATAGGCCTGCATGATCTCTTCGGGAGATTTAGTCTTGGATACAGCCACCAGAGTAACATCCTCCGGTAATTGAGTCAATATCTTATTCAAGTTTTGTGCAATAGTGATCATAGTACAAAGGTAGGACTCAGTATTCGTAGATGGTGAGTCCGCTAAGTAATTTTGGCTCTATATAGGTACTCTTAGGTGGCATTACTTTCCCCGCATCTGCTACGGCTTTAATTTCAGACATTAATATTGGAGCCAAACCAAAACCCACTGCAAAGTTGCCCCTATCAATTTCTTCTTCCATTTGAATAAGACTGTTTTTTCCATAAAGATATTCTATGCGTTGATCCTTACGCAGATCTTTAATACCGAGTATGGGTTCTAATATCCGGGTATAGAGAATCTGTGGATCCAGAGATTCAACCAGATCTGTAGCCGTAGCTTGATGGGGTTTGGGTCTAAGGAGATACCATTTGCCCTGAAGATACATCCCGATTGATTTCTTTTCCTTTGGCAAATTGGGATAGGGAGCTTCTTCGAGAAAAAAATCGCCAGCTAGCGCATCCAATAATGTTTCTGTGGAATGCCCGTGTAGATCCTTGACCATTCTATTGAATTCTGAAATCCGGAGTTCGCTTTCAGGTATCAGGTAACCCATAAAATTATTAAAAGCCTCATATCCAGAATATTCGGGCTTATTTTGACGCATAGAATGTGTAAACTGAGCGGAAGAAGCAGATCTGTGATGTCCGTCTGCTATATATATGGACGGGATCGAGGCAAATAGAACCTTTAACTCTTCTTGTGCTTCACTTTCAGATACAGCCCATAATGAATGAATGCCTCCATCTGCACCTAGGAAAGAACTTCTTGGGGGCTTGGATTTAATTTTTGCGATCCAATTAGAAATTGCAGAATTATCGGGGTATGTCAGCAGAACGGGTTCGGCATTAAACTGAACATGTTCCAGATAATTTGTAAACAATTCTACGCGCCTTTGAAGGGTGTCTTCATGTTTCTTAATGACATCGTTATTGTAGTCATTGGTTGATACTCCTGCAATGATCCCGGAATAGGATCGATCATCGAGATCTATGGCGTACACATAAAATGTTGCTGACTCATCATGTTGAAAGATACCTTGCTCCTTAAAATCTTGAAGTTTTTGCCGGATTGCCTTATACCGTTCTACCCCTTTTTTACGCGGACCTTGGCCATGATCGGGGTATAATACATGTAAAAAACTACTGGGATTCATGTCGAGTGATTCCTTTCGTTCGTCTTCAGTATATGTATACAGGGAACGCGTGGGCACGTTTGCTATCAAATCCGGGTCTGGTAACAGGGCCTTGAAGGGTATGAGTTGGGCCATATGATCAGCTAAATTGGGTGGAAACCTTTTCTGCTTTTCGGGATTCTGAATAATCATAGAATCCTTCTCCCGATTTCACCCCTAATTTGCCTGCGCTAACCATATTAACCAAGAGCGGACAGGGGGCATATTTGGGCTGTTTAAAACCTTCGTACAACACATTAAGAATTGCTAAACAAACGTCAAGGCCTATAAAATCAGCCAGTTGCAACGGACCCATAGGATGAGCCATCCCTAATTTCATAATCGTGTCTATTTCTGTTACACCTGCGACACCATGATATAAGGTTTCTATGGCCTCATTGATCATGGGGATCAATATCCGATTGGCAACAAATCCGGGATAGTCATTGACAAGGGTAGGGGTTTTACCTAATTTTTTTGAAAGCGCTATAATGGCTTTCGCTACATCATCGCTGGTAGAATACCCGCGTATGACTTCAACCAATTTCATAATAGGAACGGGATTCATAAAGTGCATCCCAATTACCTGTTCAGGGCGTTTGGTTACGGCGGCTATCCGGGAAATTGAGATTGAAGAAGTATTAGAAGCAAGAATGGCTTCTGGAGGCGCAGTTGCATCTAATTCTTTAAATATACTAAGCTTGAGTTCTACCTGCTCCGTGGCTGCTTCAACTACCAGATCTGCATTCCTGACAGCTTCGGGGAGTTCGGTAAACGTTGTGATCTGACCTAGAGATTCTTTTTCAGCAGCGGCATCCAGAATCCCTTTTTCAACTAAACGCTTTACATTTTTTTCAATGGTGGCTAATGCGTTACTCAAGGCATCCTGGGATACATCGATCAAATGAACTTGAAATCCGTTTTGGGCAAAAACCTGGGCAATACCATTCCCCATGGTACCCGCACCTATAACAGCAATTGTTTGCATATGGGTTAATTCTATCAGTTATTATGAGGCTTCAAAAGCCTCAATTATTCGCAATGCCACATCAAGGGCCTTCGCTCCATCTGACAATGGCACTTCAGTCTCCGTATCATTGTTTATGGCCTCTGCAAATGACTCCAGTTCATCTAACAAAGCATTGGCCTCGGCGATATTCGGATTCTCAAAATAGATCTGTCGCCGTTGTCCTTCTGCATTTTGCAGGATCATATCAAAACTGCCTGGATTCTCCGGTGCGTCCTTCATCTTGACAACTTCCACTTTTTTATCTAAAAAGTCTACTGAAATGTAAGCGTCTTTTTGAAAGAATCTCGATTTACGCATATTCTTCATAGATATCCTGCTTGCCGTAAGATTGGCCACACATCCATTTTCAAAAACGATACGTGCATTTGCTATATCCGGAGATTTGCTAATAACAGATACGCCGCTTGCGCTAATAGTTTTGATATGGGAATTTACCAGGCTTAGGATGATATCTATATCGTGGATCATTAAGTCCAGAACCACAGGCACGTCAGTACCTCTTGGGTTAAACTCTGCAAGTCTATGTGTTTCAATGAACATGGGATCCTGGATCCCGTCCTTGACTGCTGTAAAAGCCGGATTGAAACGTTCTATGTGCCCAACTTGCCCCTTGACTCCTTTTGTGACCAGCAATTCTTGTAATTCGACAGCTTCCGCCAGAGTTTTGGTGATCGGTTTCTCAATAAAGACGTGTTTCTTATTCTCGATAGCCTTGCGGGCGCACTCATAATGAGATAATGTGGGTGTAACAATATCAACAACATCTACGGCGTCAATCAGATCTTGCAGCGTATCAAATTTGTTATATTCTAGTTCTGAAGCTACAGATCCGGCCAGGGTTTCATCTGGATCAAAAAAGCCACCGAGTTCATATAACGGAGATTCATTGAGCAGTCGTAAATGGATTTTACCTAAATGACCGGCACCCAGAACACCAACGCGAAGCATACAACTATTTTTTTCAAAAGTACAATTACTTAAAGGAGAGTACAAGTGCAATAAAATGACGCTTTAGCCTAATTTGCACTGTCTGAAAATAGGAAACTTTGCTACCTTCGCAATGCAATTCGAACCTATTGAAAGATACATTAAAACATAAAGGACTACGCAACAAGTTAATCGAAGAAGTCATCTCAAAAGGCATAAAGGATCCCTTAGTCATAGATGCCATGCGGAAGGTCCCAAGACACCTGTTCATGGATAGTGGGTTTCTGGAACACGCCTATCAGGACAAAGCTTTTCCAATTGCTGCCGGTCAAACTATCTCCCAACCATATACAGTGGCCTTTCAAACAGAATTACTTCAATTAAAACCAAGAGATAAGGTACTTGAAATAGGAACAGGCAGCGGATACCAAACTGCCATATTATTGGAACTGAAGGCGCAGGTGTATACCATCGAAAGGCAACTGGAACTATTTAAGAAAACGCGCTTGTTTTTTGACAAAATGGGATATCGGCCGAAGAAATTTATTTTTGGCGATGGGTATAAAGGCATGCCTGATGAAGCACCTTTTGACGGCATCATTGTAACTGCAGGTGCTCCAGAGGTGCCAAAAGCATTATTACAACAATTGGCCATTGGAGGAAGATTAGTTATTCCGGTAGGGGTTGAAGATCAGGAAATGATGCGAATTACACGGATCTCAGAAACGGAATTCAAAAGAGAGCAATTAGGAACATTTAGGTTTGTTCCGCTGCTGGAAGATAAGAATTAGCCCGTTTTATTTATTGTATTCTTTTTTGATACGATCGAGTTGACGCTTGCTGTCGCGATCTTTTAGAGTTTCCCTTTTATCATGAAGTTTCTTACCCCTGGCTACGGCAATTTTTAGTTTGGCGAGCCCGCGTTCATTCATGAATAATAGGAGAGGGACAATCGTAAGTCCGGATGCTGTGACTTCTCGTTTTAACTTTTTTAGTTCGCTCGCATTCAAAAGTAATTTTCTCGGGGCTTTAGTCGCATGATTAAAATGTGACGCATGAGAATATTCATCTATATGCATATTAATGATGAAAAGCTCGCCTTTTTCGTTGAATTCGCAGAACCCATCCGTAATAGAGGCTTTGCCCTGACGTATAGACTTTATCTCCGTCCCGGCCAATACGATCCCTGCGGTGTACGTATCTAATAATTCATACTCAAACCGCGCGCGTTTATTCTTAATGGAGACGTTTTTTTTCATCCGGATTCAAAAGTACTAACTATTTTAGTGTAATGAATTGGTTTCTTTTCCGATTAACCTAGTAAAACTGGTTTATGAAAACCCTCGTACTGATCGTCCTTAGTTTTACCCTCCTAATTCACTGTAAGGAAAAACCCGATGCACAAAAAATTGTTGATCATGCCATAGAAGCTTCCGGCGGTAAAATGATTGCAAAATGCACGATCGAGTTTACATTTCGCGATAGATCGTACAAACTTCATCACGAGAAGGAAGGGCGTATTCTAAGCAGGAAGACAATGACAGATTCCGGGGAGATCCTGGATAGAAAATTACCTGGAGGCTTTGAAAGGTATTTTAGGGATTCGTTACTTGTCATACCTGATTCTATGGCACGTAAATATGCTAATTCGGTTAATTCAGTGCATTATTTTGCATACTTGCCATCTGGATTAAATGATGCCGCCGTAAACAAGGAATACCTGGGCACTACACTAATTAATGGACAATCCTATTATAAGATCCAAATCACGTTTGATCAGGAGGATGGGGGAGAAGATTTTGAAGATGTATTTGTGTATTGGTTTAACCAGGAAAGCGGTAATCCTGATTATCTGGCCTATGTCTATCATACAGATGGGGGAGGAATGCGTTTTAGGGCAGCCCAAAATCCGCGACGCATAGGGGGCATACGCTTTGTAGACTATGAAAATTATAAACCCAAGGATAAAGGTGTACTACTTCAATCCCTGGATTCATTATACGAAACTGGAGAATTGGAATTACTCTCGGTGATAGCGCTAAAAGATATACGCGTTACTCCGGACAATTACAATTAAATTCGAGTCGCATATCCGTAACAGTATTACCCATCATTTGGACAATATACAAACTCCCATTATCCATATCATCCATAGCCGAATATTTTGAAGCCCCAATTAGCTGGTTTACCACATCTGGAGTCGTGTTGCTATGACCTACTACCAGCACTTTTTTACCGAGGTTCTCACTCTTGAATTGCTCGATGTTCAGATCAGCAGGATTGTAATATGTAACAGTTATATCTTGTTTTACTGCTGTTGGCGCAGCCGTTTGTGATGTTCTTTCGTAATCTGTAGAATAGATACCATCAAGGGTTACATCATCCAGAATCTCAGCCCAATGCATAGCTCTTCCCAGGCCTTTTTGAGTTAGTTCAGGATCAATATTGTTAGCATCCGATCGATCCTTCTCCGCATGTCGGATCAAATAGAAAGTGGAAACAACTTGTTCGACGTTCTCTTCGGCTAATTTATCATCCTTTTTACAGGCGGTCAGTCCCAGTATCAGAACCAATGAGATACAGGTAAGAAAAGTTTTCATAATGCTGTGGTTTGTATATATTTGATAGTTTGCAAATAACTAACTGTTTTCAGGTAAAAATAGTATTTATTTGCTCATTTTTTACGGATGAAAAAGGGGTTTTTCACAATATTATTAGCCTTAGGGATTACTTTGGGTAGTGCACAGGATTTAGTGCTTCCCAAGGATTTCCGTCAACACAATCTTACCGAGTATAACTCAAGTTTGTTCAGCCCGGTTTTTGGCTATGACCGCAATAACCCTGAATCGATTGCTATTTGGGCCAGATGGCAATGGCAAAATGTAGATACCGATCCAAGTACGCTCTTTATAAATTACAGCAGAATATTGAATCCTGAATCGGCCGTTGGCCTGGGATTCTTTCAGCACAATACAGGGACTTATTTGCAGACTGGGGGAGCAATTAATTACGGTTATATCCTCAATCTTGAAA
>JAOTYW010000010.1 GCA_029861705.1 Flavobacteriaceae bacterium | reverse complement strand
GGCCTTTAATCCTGTTACTCCCTGAAGACCCTGAAGCTCGACAATTTCGACATTATCCGTAAAGAAACCTTTTGATTTCAGGAAGCGAATGTATCGCATGTATTCCAGCTCATCCTTTTTCTGGGAATAGACGATCGATAACTTCCCTTTCTGGGTCAACCGTTCACTGGTTCCTTTAATAAAGGATTTATCTATACGCTTTTTGATGATCTCGTAGCGGGCATTATAGGTGCCATCTACATCAAATTTCATCTCGTCCATTCTAAATCGGATAGAAAGCGCTGTACTATAAACAAGGATCAAAGAAGTTACATCCAACTGTTCCGGCAGCTTAGATCTGAGGTGGTAATATTTGTTTTCCATTTCGCACATTACCTGTAATTGCCACAATCTCAAATTGTTGAGGTACAAATCATTATATACCTTATTCTTTGAAATTGATGAGCCGATATACATATTGTGCTCAACACCGTCTGTCTTATAGCGCTCAAAGTAATGGGGAAACATTTCCTGGGCTTCCTGCTGTCTTTTATCGAGCACATTGACAAACTTCTTATTGATGCGCATGACACTTTCATCGTAATTTTTGCGGTGGTTGTAATACGATCCTGTTTCAGCATCAATCGTTTGGCGATAGGCTTCAATCTGTTTCTGCATGCTTTTGTCAGCAGTATGTAAAAATTCTAATATTGGATTGACCTCCGATTGCACGAAATCGAATATGGTCTGTTCACTATTCGTATGGAGAATATCCTGTATTTCCTCGATATAGCTCTTCACCCTAAAGATCAACTCTTCGTATATGGGCAGCTTGTGATGCTTCCAGGCCAGATTCATAATTTCATTAACAGCCGTTAGCTGTATCATAAGATCTTTTTGAATAGCTATATTCCGCGCTTTGGAAGAGCCGCTAATATCTACCTGACCGAAAAGAGGGATCACATTTTTAAAAGTGATCTCCTGGAATGTAGGCGTATTCCCATCGAGTCCATCCCCGATAAAATGTTTGGCTTCTTCCCTAAATCGCCAATACACGGATGGATGAATGGTAGTACATTCATTCTGAATAACTGCGTCAATTAAATTTTCTTCTTCAATTTTAGAGCGTACAACAGCGGCCTCGATATAGGGCATGATATCTTCCAGCTTGATGGCGTTTACACCATTGAGTTCGTTCTTGCGTTGTGAAACGATCTCCAGCACACCCATGACTTGCCCATCAGAAGCAATTGGTGCAAAAATGGCGCTCTTGATCCCATTCTCATAAAGATTCTTATAAGGAGGTCCTGCCTTGGATATGTGGTAGTACTTTTCTACATCCGGAATGGTAAAATAATCGTTCTTTTTGATCAATTGTTCATAAGAGCCTTCACAAAGAGCGTCCTGGCATTCCTCAGACTCGCTGTCGCATAACAAGAAGCTTTCCATGTTCTTTCCATGGATGCGTTCTAATTGGTCGGACTCCGCGTTGTATTTTACAAATCCCACTTGAAGATCCGGGATCTTAAAGAAGGACTGGAAGGTTTCCTGCAGATCGATCATAAAGTCATCACTAGACCGTTTATTGCTGGAGATCAATTCTGATTTAATATCCGATATGGCAAATTCGGTTGTAACATCGAACATATTGGAGATCACAAAGCCTTTGGAAACAAAACTATTTGGGGGAATCTTCTCTTTCCACAATTCGATATTATCAGGGTTATCTAAAAGCTCATCAACATCTTCCTGTGTTACTTCCTTAGATTCGCCATTAGGAAAGATCTCAATAAAATCTGCATTGTACATGACCCTGTAATGCCTCAAAACACCACTGGAATCAGGAATGCGATAGAAATAAGGCCGAATTATATCAAAATCAAAACCATAATGAGCTTTCAGGATCCATACACACGATAGTATATATTCCATCCCATCATTAAGCATCAATTCCGGTTTGAAGATCCTGCCTGCCTCCTTTAAGATCTTTTGAAAACGCGCAGAAGGATTGAAAAAAACTTCCTGAAAAGGAACGGAGCCTACTTTGATCTCATTGTCGGTAAGCACCTCCGAAAAGGCATCTTGCAATATGATCTTAATGACTTTAGCGTGTTTTTTCAACAACGCAAGATCTTCAAATCCTTCACGTAGTTCGGGATAAGGCGCTTGCGCCTCTAAGATCTCCTTAGCTCTGGCCTTTTTAAAAGGGTCTTTGCTCTTGGCAAAAGCGTCGTATTTCTGCAAATACTTATCAAAGCTGATAAGTTGCCGGAGCGGCATTTGTTTTTCGGTTGTTCCCATAATGACACATTAGTCTAAGGGGGGGATTTAAAATTACAAAATTCAGCTACAATTTTTGTTAAAGAAATACTATTTGCCTTCCGCTCAATTTTAGATATTTACTTAAAATTCAAGCATGTCGTCGCGAACAAGACTAAATAGGGCTTTCAAAGAGGCAAAGAATCTTCCTTTTGACGACAACTCAAAGTTTATTTTATTCAGCGATTGCCACAGGGGGGATAATAGTTTCGCAGACGATTTTGCCAATAACAGAAATATTTATTTTCATGCCCTTTCGCACTACTTTAAAAATGGCTTCAGCTATATAGAATTAGGTGATGGCGATGAACTCTGGGAGAATGTACACTTTGAACCTATTTTTGAGGCCCATAAAAATGTCTATAAACTTTTAAGGCAATTTCATTTAGACGGGAGACTGCACATGATCTGGGGCAATCACGATATGGTGTATAAGGATCCAGAATATGTAGAGAAAAACCTCAGCAGTTATTTTGAACCCATTGATGAAAGTGATAAAGAACTTTTTGCCGGTATAACCTATCATGAGGCCATTGTATTAAAACATCGACAGACAGATCAAGAAATTTTCCTCACACATGGCCACCAGGCTGATACCTGGAATTATTCGTTTTGGCGTTGGGGTCGATTCCTGGTTCGAGTGCTTTGGAAGCCCTTGCAAGTTTGGGGCATTGCCGATCCCACAAGTCCGGCCAAGAATTATAAAGAATTGATCCGTGTCGAAAAACGGATCAAGAAATGGATCCTGGAAAATAACCTTCTGATCACCGTAATGGGGCATACGCACAGGCCCAGGTTCCCTGAACCCGGGGATATTCCTTTATTCAATGACGGCAGCTGTGTACATCCGCGATCCATTACCGGGATTGAAATTGAAAATGGCTTGATCTCCCTTATAAAATGGCAAATTGCCACCAAAGATGATGGCACTTTGCAGATTGTTCGTATACTACTTGAGGGGCCGCAGAAACTAGCAGATTATATATTAGAGTAAGGGGTCAGACCGCTTACTGTATCATAAAGTTTATCGGAATGCTATATGGCACTTTAACTGATTTACCTCGTTGTTTTCCTGGGATCATTTGTGGTAAAGCAGCGATGATCCTATGAGCTTCCTGTTCCAATAATTTATCAGGGCCACGGGTGCGAATGCCAGTGACTTTCCCTTTGGAATCTATTTCGAAGACTACAAAAACACGTCCATTGATCCCTAGTTCGAGCGCACTCTCGGGATATCTGAATTCCTTGGCAATATGCTTCTGTATCTTTTCCTGGAAGCAGGCTTTACGCTGATCATTAGATTTCATTGATTCGCAACCCGGATATATGGGGACATTCTCAATGATAGCAAAAGGTACACTGATCTCTTCTTCCTCTTCGCCTACTTCTACGTCATCCACATCCATGACATCATCGACCACCGTTTCCTGACTAGTCTCTGTACTTTCGATGACAGTCTCTTCAATTTCTTCGGTGTCTTCTACAATCTCAATGACTTCGGGTGCCGCAGGCGGGGGTGGTGGCGGTTCGGTCATTAACTGTTGGGTAATCGGTACTTCTTCATCTTTAAGATCATCTGTATTCATAGCGATCTCAAGTATGGCATCATCAGATGGATAGCTCTTATATTCCAAAGCCCTCCAGGTGATGAATAAGACGACTGCTAGACCAATGACAAAATATAAGCCACTGTTCCTGTTTAAATCAACCTTTGGGTTCTTCTTAACTTGCATGACACTACATTTTAGTACTTTGAAAGTAGTGTCAACTACAGCTTTATACAATGATTTTTGTCAGGTTTTAGACTTTGATATGGTCTGATTCCGGATCCGGACTTTCCAACAAGGCCTGGTCGAAATCAATTCCTTCAATAGGAACCAATTCTTCTTTATCCCGGTCCCAATCAATACGTCTGCCTAATTTCCAGGATAATCCAGTCATATGGGCTGTCATCGCCTCTTCAAAACCTTCTTTTATACCACAGCTAACTTTTCCTCCATTGCGCAAAACACTCAGCCATTCACGCATATGAAGCCAGGTAGAATCTACACGCTTCCCATTAAGGTACGTCCACAACAAGCCTTTGTCAGCAAAATATTGAGATGTAGCCGAAGAGATCGCATCAGGAATATTGGCTCCCGGATTATAGTAATAAATAGGTACGCCCGGATTCATTTTTTCATTTTCGATCATTTCGGCAAATTTTGTAGATCCGCCCTCCGGCCATATGGTTAGGCTATTTCCCAGTTCCATAGTTCCATCATGACCCATCAAAAGCGTAGGTCTTCCAAATCCATTCCCTAAGGTAGCGCTATAAATAAAAGTTAGTCCTTTCTCTTTTCCCTTTACCTGGCTGCTGCCTGTAGAATATTTGGGGAATTCCATATTCACCTGTAGCACATCGGGTACATTTCTTCCATCCCTGTGTGTATATACACCTCCTGAGGCTGAAATAGAATCCGGTATTCCAAAATTCAATACACAATTCAATCGGTCATAATCGTGAGAAAGCAGATCCCCGGACAAGCCCGAGCCATAAGCCCACCATTTTCTCCAGCGGAAAAAATGATTCTTGTTAAATGGAATTTTTGGTGCACTTCCCAGGAACAGATCCCAGTCGATCGTATTCTCATTAGCATCGGGATGAATCTCATAATTCCAGGCGCCGTTATCATCATTCCTGTTCGTGCTTGTCGTAATCAGAGATACATGGCCCAAAACGCCTTTACTGATAATATCCTGTGCGGTTTTAAAACTCTGGGTCTGGCGATGTTGATGCCCTACCGTCATTACAGCCTTAGAATTTCTTGCTGCTTCTTTGAGTCTGTACGTCTCCTCAATGGTATGTGTCATGGGCTTCTCAACGTAGACATGGATATTGTTCTCCAGTGCGTCTATCGCCATTGGCGCATGCCAGTGATCCGGTGTAGCTATAACTACGGCTTCTACGTCCCCGCTACGGATCATCTCCTGGTGGGTCGTATATCTTTTTACCTTGATCTTATCTGTAGAAAATGAATTGATCGCACGGTTCGCGCGGTAATCAAAGGCATCACAGACACCTGTAATAACCACATTAAGTTTATCCTGCTGATCAAAGACTTCCAAAGCCTTGTTCTGCGGATTCTCCTTCATTTCTTCTTCCATTTCGGCACGCCACTCTTTGGTGGCAAAGCCTAGGGAACGACACAGTTGTTCGCCCCGGATTCCAAATCCAATGATCCCTACACGTACGGGTTCGCCTGTAACTTCAGGAACTTCAGCAGGGAGGGAAGGTTCAATATTCAATTGTTCCAGTATCTCGGTACGTTCTTTCTTTTTAGTTATGGCACTGGCCGATCCGGCCCACCAAAGGGAACCTAAAATAGGAATCCCGCCTAGTCCTTTCAGGACTTCTCTTCTAGTCCATTTCATAGCTATTCTGATTTAGATTTTTTATTCATAATATAAGGTAATCCAAAGTGCGACCCGGTAGGGAAACGCAAGAGGACGATACAAGCCGCCAATTCGATCAGGTTCTTATTGACAAACCAATAAGTGCCTTCTACATTGATCTGCTCAATCCCCGGAAATGGAGGATGAGCCAGGTAATACATGGCCAATAATACGATTGCAATAGAAGCCCCCAGGCGTTCATATATTCCAAGGATCAACGTCATTCCAATAATGATCAATGCCAGCCAATTGAGAACATCGATCACGCCAATGATCGAATCATTTGCCATGGCGCTAAAAAGCCAGTTAAAAGGACCTTTGGCTGATGCCAGATAGCCCATTGATGTCCAGTCCGGATTAAATAATTTAGTAACCCCTTCATACAGGAAGTGCCACCCTATTAGTACTCTTAAAAAAGTAACGCTGTTTTTAAGTTGCCTTGAATTGGTTTCAGACATATAGGTTGATTTGATTAGTAATTTGTTTCTTTTTTGCTATACACGTGACGCTATGGTACGAATTGCGTCAATAAATATATTTAACTCTGCGGTAGTAGTGAAAACATTTGGCGTAATTCGGCAACCATGGACATTTGCGCCATCAATTGCCACAGTAAAAATCTTGAATTCATCAAGGAGCATTTTAGTAAGATCTCCAGGTTTAATCCCCTCTACCCCTACATTCCCAATTCCACAATGGCGATGTGGTTCAGCCGGCGTATTGACTATAACATGCTTTACCTCACGCAAAGGCACAGACCAATATCGTTGGAGGTATCGCATACGTTCTTCCTTTCTTTCCAGGCCTATAGCTTCAAGGTAGTCAATGGCATTATTAATAGCGAGATCTGTGTGCACCGGATGCGTCCCGGTGTGATTTAATCTGCTGATGTCTTCCGGTTTCCGATTGTGTTCTGCAAGCAGGGGCCACAGCTTAGACACTTTGTTTTTCTTTACATAGAGGAAGCCTGCTCCCAGCGGTGTGGCCAGCCACTTATGCAAACTGGTTCCGTAATAATCGCAATTTAACTCACTGATATCAACCTTAAAATGACCGATACAATGTGCCCCGTCGACCATCACATCTACGCCATGACTGTGCGCCATGTCACAAATTTTTCGAATAGGTAAAATATGGCCTGTGATATTGATCATATGGCATACCATGATCAACTTGGTTTTCTCAGTTATCATGGATTCATAAAGCGAAACGATCTCTTCATCATTCTTTGGATGATTTGGTACTGAAACTACTTTATTTACGATCCCATACCGGCGGGCAACAAGATCAAACTGGTCGCGCATGGCTCCATAATCCTGTTCAGCAAAAATTGCCTCATCTCCTTCTTCCCATGGGTAACCACTGATGACCAGATCCAGGGATTCTGTCGTATTTCGTGTAATGATCAGTTCTTCTTCACTACATCCAACCATAGAAGCCAGGCGGGCAGCCACATTATCTTTGTTATCCCATTGGACCGTTCGCATATAATGCGATCCCTCGTAATTCACATGATCTACATGTTTCTTAAAATGTTCAAGGGTTGGCTGTGGAATAATGTTGTAATAACCGCTTTCCAAATTGATATAATCCGGCTTTAACTTATAGTGTGAGCGAATCGTTTCCCAATAGGCTTCATCTTTCGTATCCGGAAACTTCCAGACCAGGCGTTCCCTGGCTTCAAGGGCTTGTGGTATTAATGCCCCAATGACCACTGATTGGCCCAACCGTTTTAAGAATCTTCTTTTATCCATGGTCGATAAAATTCCATACAAGATAACAAAGTTCTGCTTCATTTGACGCTTTGTTTCAAAGTGCTATCTTAGTGAACCAACCAACTAAAATTCATATATGGCCCTGGCGATTGTCATCATCGGTATTGTTCTGTTATTCCTATTAATTGCCTGGGGCAAACTCAATGCTTTTATCACATTTCTACTGATCTCTCTTTTTGTTGGTTTGGCGGAAGGAATGGGAATGACGGAGGTGATATCATCGATTCAAAATGGCATTGGCAATACTCTGGGTTACCTGGTGATTATTTTGGGAATGGGGGCCATGCTCGGCAAGCTTGTTGCCGATAGCGGAGCCGCTCAGAGCATTACCACTAAACTGATAGATACATTTGGTAAAAAAAATGTACAATGGGCTGTTGTCATCACCGGCTTTATCGTAGGGATCCCGATGTTTTACACCGTGGGTTTTGTTATCCTTGTACCCCTGGTTTTTACTATTGCGGCGAGTACCGGACTTCCCCTGCTATATGTCGGATTGCCTATGCTTACTTCCTTGTCTGTTACCCATGGTTTCCTACCGCCGCATCCAGCTCCAACAGCCATTACCGAAATTTTTAAAGCCGACCTTGGAAAAACATTATTATATGGTATTGTGATCGCTATCCCGGCCATTCTTGTTGCAGGGCCCTTCTTTGCCAGAACTATAAAACATATAAAAGCTACACCGCTTAAGGAATTTGTTAGTGCCAAAATCTTGCCCAAGGAGGAATTACCTCCAGTGGGCGTAAGTGTCGTAACTGCTCTCCTTCCGGTAATTTTGATCGCGCTTGCGACGCTTGCAACTTTCTTCCTACCTGAAGATTCAACGGTGAATAAAGTACTGGGGTTTATTGGCGATCCCATTATAGCCATGATCCTCTCTGTACTTGTCGCTATTTACACGCTGGGTCTGAGTAGAGGGAAGAAAATGAAGGAGGTAATGGCAAGTGTTTCCAGTGCAGTTGCAGGCATTACGATGGTATTGTTGATCATCGCCGGAGCCGGCGGTCTAAAACAAGTATTAATAGACAGTGGTGTGAGTAATTATATTGGCGACCTTCTTAAAGCTTCTTCATGGTCACCTATTCTCCTGGCCTGGGCAATTGCTACTTTAATACGGGTTTGTGTAGGCTCTGCAACTGTTGCAGGACTTACAGCAGCTGGAATCGTTTTGCCTTTGGTTCAGGGCTCTGCCATCGCACCCGAATTGATGGTCCTGGCCATTGGGTCTGGAAGCCTGATGCTATCCCATGTAAACGACGGGGGTTTCTGGCTCTTTAAAGAATACTTTAATTTATCCATAAAAGACACGCTACGCACATGGACCGTTATGGAAACCATGGTGGGCATTATGGGCTTATTAGGCGTCTTAACACTTAATGCATTTCTATAATGGAGTGGTACATCATTGAAAATAGCGAACATCTGATCACCCCGAATTTAGCGGTATTCCCGGAACGCATCCAACATAATATAGCTTCTATGTTGCGCATTGCCGGGAATCCTGACAGGCTAAGACCACATATCAAAACACATAAAATCAGGGAGATCGTAAAGATGCAGCAAGCAGCCGGGATCACGAAATTCAAATGTGCTACGATTGCGGAAGCTGAAATGCTGGCCAACTGTGAGGTAGCAGACATCTTATTGGCCATGCAAGCGGTGGGTGAGAATTTAAATAGACTCTTCAAACTGGCCGAAACATATCCGGCTTCCACTTTTAGCTGTTTGGTCGATACGCTCCACGTGCTGGAAAAGTTGGAGCAAAAAGCAGAAGAAACCGGGCTGTCTATAGGTGTGTTTCTGGATCTGAATACAGGTATGAACCGCACAGGAATTTTACCGGGTGATGAAGCAATGGAGCTCTATATCAAGATGGCAGGATCTGACCACATAAGCTGTCGGGGATTACATGCTTACGACGGACATATCCGGGATACGGATTTCAATGAGAGAAAAAAGCAGTGTGATGTCGCTTTTAAACCCGCAGATCAGTTACGTAATACCCTGGAAAGATCCGGATATGAAGTTCCAGAAGTAATTGTGGGGGGTTCTCCTACTTTTCCCGTTCATGCACAAAGGGAAGGAGTGGTTTTAAGTCCTGGCACAACCTTGTTATGGGACCTGCGAAACGCAACAGACCTTCCTGATATGGATTTCTTGCCCGCTGCCGTACTATTGACACGTGTTGTTAGCAAACCAAGCTCGAATAGGATTGCCCTCGATCTAGGTCACAAAGCAATCGCTCCGGAAATGAGTTTTCCAAGAGCACACATAATGGGTCTGGAAGATGCGAAACAAGTAGGCCATAGCGAAGAACACCTCGTCCTTGAATTAGACGATGCAGCATCTGTAGAAGTAGGCCAGTTGTACTATGCCATCCCGATGCATATTTGTCCGACCGTTTGTAAATATCCAAATGTTATGGTGGTCCAAGACCACAAGGTTACAGGAAAGTGGGAAGTGGCAGCAAGGGATTATCAGCTTAGTATATAAGGCCCATGAATCAGCTTCCTGAGGGAACATTTCCAACAACATAATATGAACACATAAGCGATTTTAATGTTTATTTTAGACGCACATCTGGACCTTGCTATGAACGCCATGGAGTGGAACCGGGATCTTAGACGCCCGGTTATTGATATCAGGAAGAGTGAAACAGGTTTAACCGATAAACCGGATCGTACACGAGGCACCGTTTCTTTACCGGCCATGAGAAGAGGACAGATAGGTCTTTGTGTAGCAACACTAATTGCCCGATATTCAAAACCGGGTAATTCCCTCCCCGGGTGGAACTCACCACAGCAAGCCTGGGCTCAGACCCAGGGACAACTCGCTTGGTACAGGGCAATGGAAGAACTTGGTGAAATGGTTCAGATCAGGGATATAAACTCCTTGACAAAGCACCTGGATCTATGGTCCGATACTGATGGTATTAAAAAGCCTATTGGATATATACTGAGCCTGGAAGGTGCAGATTCGATTATCACACCTAAACATCTGGAAAAGTCCTATGAACAAGGACTAAGGGCGCTGGGGCCGGCGCATTATGGGCCAGGAACATATGCACAAGGAACGAATGCTACCGGAGGCATTGGAGATCGGGGAAAAGAGCTGCTTAAAGTAATGGAAGAGCTGAATATTATTCTGGATGCAACCCATCTATGTGATGATAGTTTTTGGGAAGCGCTGGACTTTTTTAAAGGAGCCGTCTGGGCCAGCCACAGTAATTGTCGGGCCCTGGTTTCCCACAACAGGCAATTTTCAGATGAACAGATTAAGGTTTTGATCGAAAGAAATGCGGTAATAGGGATGCCACTTGATGCGTGGATGATGATCCCAAATTGGGAACGGGGCACTTCTTCTCCACAGAGCACTGGATTATTGCTTAGCCATATGGTAGATCATATGGATCATATATGCCAAATTGCCGGTAATTCCCTGCATGTTGGAATAGGTACAGATCTGGATGGAGGCTTTGGTAAGGAACAATGTCCTGCAGACCTGGACACTATTGCAGATCTTCAAGTACTACCACAACTTTTAACCAAAAGAGGCTATACAGAAACAGATATCGGTAATATAATGCACGACAATTTTATCCGTTTTTTACAAAGAGCCTGGACATAAGCGTCTATCAGGAAATGATCTTCTCTTCTCTTAAAAAAGTATCAAGACTGTCGGCAATGTCAAAACACCTGCTCACTTTTTCAGCACCTTCACAGAAACGGGATTTAAGATCATGTGCCTGACAATCAAATCCTTGGAGGTCAACTTTTTCAAAATTTTTGTTGATCGACTTACACTTATTAAATAAGGTGTCTATTGTGTCTTCTTCAGATGTCTCAAATCCGTGTTGCAATAAATAGCCTCTCAAAAAATTCTGAATGGCAAATTGCGAGTTTTTGCACACCAGAAAAGAAACCACATCTTCTTTGGGTCTGTAGAGTTCATCCCCGGCATCCTTTAACATTTGCACAGCTTCATCATACATTTTGGTAGCTCGTTCTTCCATTGTATAAAATTTACTGATTGTTTACATATTTCTATATAATTCCAGGCGTTCCCATTTAGTATCTACTTCTTCCTGGGCCTGAACTAACAATTTTTCCCCAAGGGCTTTATTTTCTTTTACAACCCTTGTAAACCTCGTTTCGTTATACATAAAATCTTCCAATGGTCTTGAAGGTTCCTTAGAATCCAGTCTGAATTTCTTTCCCTTAGGTTTAGAAGGATTAAATCTAAAGAGCGGCCAATACCCTGTTTCTACAGCCTTTTCCTGTTGCGTTGCTCCCTCTTTCAGATCATAACCGTGCTCCCCACAATGCGAATATGCTACGATCAGGGAAGGTCCCGGGTAAGCGGCAGCTTCCTCGATAGCTTTTAAGGTCTGCATATCCTTAGCCCCGATGGCCACCTGGGCCACATAAACATTTTCATAGGAAATTGCCTGAAGTGCTAAGCTCTTCTTGCTTGTGCGTTTACCGCTGACAGAGAACTTAGCGCTTGCCCCTAATGGCGTAGCTTTTGAAGTCTGTCCGCCTGTATTGGAATATACTTCTGTATCAAGTACCATAATATTGATGTCTTCGCCCGAGGCCAATACATGGTCTACCCCGCCGTAGCCAATATCATAGGCCCAGCCATCACCTCCTAAGATCCAGACGGCCTTTCTTCGCAGGTATTCTGTCAACTTGCTCAATTTTTTAGCTTTTGGATTATCAGCTAATGATTTAAGGTTTGTATCCAGGATATCCAGATGTTCAAATTTTTCTTTTTTCTGGGCTTCGGTATCCTCAGGATTCGAGAGTATGGCTTCAACTAGTTCTGAACCCAATTCCTTTTTGAGTGACCCCAAAAGATCTATTGCGATCTCCTGTTTTTTAGTTAATGCCAGTTTCATTCCGAAACCAAACTCTGCATTATCTTCAAATAGTGAATTAGCCCAAGCCGGCCCTCTACCCGCTTCATTCCGTTTGAATGGAGTTGTGGGCAGGTTCCCTCCGTAAATGGATGAACAACCCGTAGCGTTAGCAATTAGAATACTATCCCCATAAAGTTGGGTCAGCATTTTAATATATGGTGTTTCTCCACAACCTGAACAAGCTCCGGAAAACTCAAATAATGGTTCCAGGAATTGGGATCCCTTTACATTGGTTATCTGCAAGGCAGCGCGGTCGTAATCCGGCAAGTCAATAAAATAATCCCAGTGATCATTCTCTACCTCTTCGGTTTCAAATTTCCGACGCATATTAATTGCCTTGAAATTTTCGATTTCTTTGCTTTCAGCCGGACAAACGGCTACACAGAGATCACAACCTGTACAATCCTCAGGTGATACCTGCAATATGTAAGATTCAGTTTCTGTGTTAAAAGGCCTTCCTTTGGCTGGCACAGTTTTCAGCGTACCAGGTGCAGAGGTTAATACATCATTAGGCACTACTTTAGCCCTGATGGCTGCGTGCGGACAAATAGCTACACACTTATTACACTGGGTACAGAGTACTTCATCATCCCAAATAGGAATAAAGTCGGCAATACCCCTCTTTTCATATTGTGAGGTACCCGTAGGGAAGGTTCCGTCGACTGGGAATGCGCTAACGGGCAGCTCATCGCCCTTACCCGCCAGGATCTTACCTAAAATTTCCTGCACGAAATAATCAGGCTCTCCTGTCATAATAGGTTTCAATTCCCTCTCCGTAGTTACTTGTTTTGGATAATCTACTTGCTCCAGATGCGCCAGTGCTGTATCAACCGCTTTAAAGTTCATTTCTACCACGGCATCACCTTTATGAGAATATGTTTTTACAATAGCATCTTTGATCTTCTTAATAGCCTCTTCCCTTGGCAGGATCCCTGAAATAGCAAAAAAGCAGGTCTGGAGAACAGTATTCGTCCTTTTACCAAGCTTTGCCTCATGGGCAACTTTTGTTGCATCAACTATATAAAATTCAACCTCTTTCTCAAGGATCTCTTCCTGGATAACCTTTGGCAGCTGATCCCATATTTCCTCCTTGGAATAGGGTGCGTTAAGCAGGAAGGTCCCTCCTTTTTTGATGTGGTCCAAGACATCGTATTTTTCAACAAAGTTGAATTGATGACAAGCCACAAAATCGGCTGTATTAATCAAGTAAGAAGAGTAAATATGTTCGGGTCCGAAGCGCAAATGCGAAACGGTTTGAGCTCCGGCTTTCTTGGAATCATAGACAAAATATCCCTGAACATAGTTGTCGGTCGTCTCTCCGATAATTTTTATAGAGTTCTTGTTCGCGCCAACTGTCCCATCTGAACCCAAACCGTAGAACATACAGTTAAATGTATCTTTCTTTGTTGGGAAAACGGGATCATAACTTAGGCTGGTTTGTCCAACATCATCCTGGATACCAATGGTAAAATGATTCTTCGGTTCTACTTTCAGAAGTTCATCATATATGCCTTTTACCATGGCCGGATTAAACTCTTTTGAAGAAAGACCATAACGTCCGCCAATGATCATTGGCATTTTACGTTTGCTTTCCGCAAAGGCAGTCACTACATCAAGATAGAGGGGTTCCCCAATACTTCCAGGTTCTTTAGTTCTGTCAAGAACAGCAATCTTTTTAACTGTATCTGGGATACTATTAATAAAATGTTCTACTGAAAAAGGACGGAATAAGCGTACAAAAACAGCGCCTACTTTCTCCCCTTTATCAACCATGGTTTCCACGGTTTCCCGAACAGCTCCTTCTCCTGATCCCATAATAATGGCTACGCGCTCGGCTTCCGGATGACCTATATAATAGAACAGGCTATATTTTCTACCCGTATGCGTATAAAATTCGTCCATAACCTCCTGTACGATACCAGGAACTTTTTTATAATAACTATTGGCCGCTTCTCTGGCCTGAAAAAAGACATCTGGATTCTGCGAAGTACCCCGGATCACCGGCTGGTCGGGATCTAATGAGCGTTTTTTATGTTTCATGATCTTGTCATCAGGCATCATTGCCTTGATCACATCATCAGGAATGGAATCGATTTTTGATATTTCGTGTGAAGTCCTGAATCCGTCGAAAATATTCAAGAAGGGAATTCTGGATTTTAAGGTGGCCACCTGTGAAATAAGTGCGAAGTCCATCGCTTCCTGTACAGAACCCCCAAATAACATAGAGAATCCTGTTTGCCTGGTTGCCATGACGTCTGAATGGTCACCAAAAATAGACAGGGCATGTGTTGCGATTGTACGCGCTGCTACATGAATGACATTCGGTAGCAGTTCTCCTGCAATTTTGTACATATTGGGGATCATCAACAGCAATCCCTGAGAAGCAGTGAAGGTAGTGGTCAGTGCACCTCCCTGTAAGGCTCCATGTACTGCTCCGGCAGCACCTCCTTCACTCTGCATTTCAACGATTCTGGGAACATTCCCCCAAATATTTTTCTCCCCTTTTGCACTAAAAACATCTACGTGCTCTCCCATTGGAGATGCAGGAGTAATTGGATAAATTGCACAAACTTCGTTGGTTTTATGAGCTATACGGGCGACAGCTTCATTGGCATCGCAAATTAACTTAGGAACCTTATTTTTCATGACCTTATTTTTCTTGTAGTATTAGCGGGTTCCGGGAGAGCGATTTGAAATAATATTCACTCATATCCGGTTTCTTATTCCAGCTATTGCCAGAATTCCAATAAAACTAAGGCCATTTCAAGGGGCAGAAAATGATAAATATCAGGTAAGCCAGCTGGCAAAATCCTATTTGAAAGGGGGGTATCAAAATAAAATAACCATATCCCTGGAATTAATAAAAATCCAGGGATATGGTTATTTAAATTCAGGATGTCCCTATAACTTGGCTGCTATTCCCCGTGTAGCCAGGCTTTTTTGGCCAGTAGCTCCTCTTCTGTTTCTACATTAGATTCGTCGGGTACGCAGCAATCGACCGGACAAACAGAAGCGCACTGAGGTTCTTCATGGAACCCTTTACACTCTGTACACTTGTCTGGCACTATATAATAAAACTCATCGGAAATAGGTTCATTTTCTGCATCTGCATCGACCTCTGTGCCTAACGGACTTGTAGTCATGCCAGCGAGCGCTGTTTCATCAGAGTAGGCCCACTCCTGATCAGGTTCATATATAGCGTTGTTCGGGCATTCTGAAACACATGCATCACAATTAATGCATTCATCTGTGATTATTATGGCCATAATGCTAAGTTTAAATACTCATCAACCACGAATTTATGGTCAATATACCCTCAAACTAATGATAAATGTCATAATTCGCAATTGTTAATGAAATTAAATTTGACTCTTGTTTGTGAAATAAATCTAGTACCTTTTTAGGTGCCAATCGATTTGATTAAGATTAAGTAAATTTATTGTAAAACCTATTGGAGATGATAGAAGCTAAGGAAGAAACGCAAAAACAAGTTCTGGAACAGGTAGTTGTGCGATTTGCAGGGGATTCTGGTGATGGCATGCAGCTAACAGGAACGCAATTCTCGGACACCTCTGCCATGTTTGGAAATGATGTGGCCACCTTCCCAAATTATCCGGCAGAAATTCGGGCCCCCCAGGGAAGTTTATATGGAGTTTCAGGTTTCCAGGTTCATATTGGAAGTGTTGAAATAAGCACCCCCGGTGACAACCTCGACCTTTTAGTGGCTATGAACCCGGCTGGCCTGAAGACCAATATAAAAGCTGTAAAACCGGGGCATATGATCATTGTTGATGCAGATGCTTTTACTAAAAAGAATCTGGAGAAGGCTCAGTATGAAAGCCACCCGCTTGAAGATGGGAGCCTGGAAAACTACCAGGTTATTGAGGTAGGGATGACATCACTTACAAAGGAGGCCTTAAAAGATGTTCAGGGATTGGATAACAAGAGCATCATCAGAAGTAAGAATATGTTCGCTCTTGGGATGGTCTATTGGATGTATAACCGTTCTAAACAACATACGATAGATTTCTTCAATAAAAAATTTAAGACAAAACCCGAACTCATTGAGTCGAACACTAAAGTGCTCAATGCCGGGTATTTTTATGCAGAGACACTTGAACTAATTCCAAATGACTATACCGTAGCACCGGCAAAGATGCCTGCAGGTACTTATCGGATTATCATGGGGAATACAGCCACAGCATGGGGTTTTCTTGCAGCTGCCGAAAAGTCGGGATTAGAATTGTTTCTAGGTTCCTATCCGATTACTCCGGCTTCTGACATCCTGCATGAATTAGTAAAACATAAACATTTTGGAGTAAAAGCATTGCAGGCCGAAGATGAGATAGCAGGGATTTCTTCTGCTATCGGAGCCTCTTTTGCCGGGGATCTGGCAATTACAACTACGTCGGGTCCAGGACTGGCACTAAAGGGCGAAGCCCTGGGCTTGGCGCTTATGCTTGAGTTGCCATTAGTCGTGGTTGATGTTCAACGAGGAGGCCCATCAACAGGGTTGCCCACCAAGACAGAACAATCAGACCTCCTCCAGGCCATGTTTGGAAGGAATGGCGAAAGTCCGGTCATTGTAGTCGCAGCCAGTACACCCTCTAATTGCTTCAACTATGCCTATGAGGCAGCTAAGCTTACCTTAGAGCATATGACACCTGTAATTCTATTAACCGATGGTTATATAGCCAATGGATCTGCTCCATGGAAGATCCAATCAGTAGATGATATGCCTGATATTAAGCCATTGAAGGTGACAAAAGGAGATTCCGATTGGCAACCTTATGATCGCGATGAAGAAACCCTGGCCAGGGGTTGGGCCATACCGGGTACTCCCGGCTTAGAACATCGTGTTGGCGGATTGGAAAAAGACAAGCTTAGCGGCCAGGTATCCTATGATCCGGACAATCATCAGGCGATGACTGATATACGGGCCGAAAAAATTAAAAGAGTACAGAATTACATCCCGGAATTAACACCTGAGTTTGCACAAGAAGGCGAGTTACTGGTTGTAGGTTGGGGAGGTACTTATGGAAACTTATATGCAGCCTTGAAAGACCTGAAACAGTCAGGAGTAAAAGACGTTGGATTGGCTCATTTTAACTATATAAACCCGCTGCCAAAGAATACAGCAGAGGTGTTTAGCAAATTCAAAAAGCTATTGGTTTGTGAATTAAATACCGGACAATTCGCTTCTATACTAAAGATGCAGTTTCCGCAATTCACGATAAATCAATTCAATAAGATAGAAGGACTTCCTTTTGGGACAAATGAACTGGTTGAAAAAATTAATGAAGAAATAAGCTAAGATGGAAACAACTACAGATAAAAAGTATACGTTCAAAGATTTTGCAAGCGACCAGGAAGTACGTTGGTGCCCCGGTTGTGATGATTATGTCATCCTGCGAGCTGTTCAAAAAGCACTGCCCGAAATTGGGGTAAATAAAGAAGATGTAGTATTTATTTCAGGGATAGGTTGTTCTTCCCGCTTTCCCTACTACATGGATACCTATGGTATGCACGGCATCCATGGGCGGGCACCTGCTATAGCCTCAGGTGTAAAATTGGCTAATCCGGAGCTGAGTGTTTGGGTAATCACCGGCGATGGAGATTCCATGGCCATTGGTGGCAACCATTTTATTCACATGCTGCGAAGAAACATCGACCTTAATGTCATCTTGTTTAATAATGAGATCTATGGCCTTACAAAAGGACAATTTTCGCCGACATCCCTCGTCGGGCAGAAAACTAAATCCTCTCCCTTTGGGAATACACAGCCCCCATTTCTTCCGGGGGAATTAGCTATAGGGGCACAAGCCAGATTCTTTGCCAGGGTTGGCGGTAATACGCCTAAGGAAATGAGCCATGTCTTTATAGAGGCAGAAAAATTTAAGGGGACTTCCCTGATTGAAGTACTTCAAAATTGCCCCATCTTTAATGATGGTTGCTTTTCTAAATATACAGACAAGGATGTCCGGGAAGACAAGCAACTCTTTGTTGAACACGGCAAACCCATGATTTTTGGTAAAGAAAAAAATAAGGGTCTTGTTTTAAATGGATTGAAATTAGAAGTAGTGACCCTGGGAGAAAATGGTATTACAGAAGAAGATCTTCTGGTGCACGATGCCCAAACTCAGGATCCTACCCTGCACCAGATGCTGGTCAGATCTGAATATCCATTAGTAACAGGGATCATCAGAGGTTTCCCGGACGTCACTTTCGAAGAACGCGTGAGTGCCCTGGTGGAAGAAGTAAAAGCGAATTCCAGTTTTACCAAAACAGACGACTTGTTCTTTTCTGGTGAAACATATGAAGTGACCTAAACAAAGAGATCATATATGGGTTCTGAAGCAATTATTGTTTTTCTACTAGCCGGAGTCGTCATGGTGGCAGGTGCCAATTTCCTTTCTAATCTGGTATCTCATAAATCAGACAGTGCGACGAAACGAGAACCCTATGAAAGTGGTATACCAACCATTGGGCCTACCTGGGTGCAGTTTAAAGTTGGTTATTATTTGTTTGCCATTTTGTTTTTAATTTTTGATGTGGAAGTAGCCTTTTTGATCCCCTGGGCCGTCGTATTTGAACAAATGGGCTTTGTTGCCCTTATTGAGATACTGATCTTCCTCTTTATTTTGGGATTAGGGCTATTATATGCCTGGAAAAAAGGAGCCTTACAATGGGAATAGACAAGAACATGAAAATACCCGAAGATTTTCCAGGAAAAGTGATTCCTGCAGGAAATGGAGCGAATGTTGTAATCACCTCTCTGGATAAAATTATCAACTGGGGCCGATCTAATTCTCTCTGGTCGCTCTACTTCGGAACTAGTTGCTGCGCTATCGAAATGATGCAAACCGGTGCGGCGCGTCACGATTATTCCCGCTTTGGTTTTGAAGTTGCCCGTCCATCCCCCCGACAAGCCGATCTGATCATTATTGCAGGTACTATTGTAAATAAAATGGCGCCCGTCTTGCGACGCTTATACGAACAAATGGCAGAACCCAGGTATGTTATCGCCATGGGTGCCTGTGCCATCTCTGGAGGGCCATTTTTCTTCAACACATATTCTGTTGTAAAAGGCGCAGATCATGTCATCCCAGTAGACGTCTATGTCCCAGGATGCCCGCCGCGTCCGGAAGCATTATTGGAAGGAATGTTGATGCTCCAAAACAAAATCAGAACTGAAAGCATGAAGGCAAAGGAGAATCCTATCGAAGGATTCGATGAAGGTTTATAAACAATCCCTCAATGACGAACGAAGCATTACAAAATAATATAACAAAATGGTTTCCGGATGCTGAAGCAGCCGGACTCACATTTTCTGAAGAGGAATCTCAATTTCTCAATATTGATATTTCCCCAAATAATTTAATCGAGCTGATGTCCAAGCTCAAATCTAATGAAGACACTTCTTTTGACTATCTGTTCTGCCTTTCCGGGGTTGATTGGGGTGAAGAACTAGGCGTGGTATACCATTTAGAGTCTACGCTGCACCGGCACCAACTTGTGGTAAAAGTGCGTACTCCGGACAGGGAAAATCCAACCTTAGATACCGTTTACTCAATTTGGAAGACGGCTGAGTTTCATGAACGTGAAGTGTTCGACTTTTTTGGGATCACCTTTACAGGACATCCCAATATGAAACGCCTATTTCTGACAGATGAATGGCAGGGGTATCCATTGCGAAAGGATTATGAAGATGAGATTAATATGATCCTCAAATAAGACCCCATGGAAACCACCACCGTACAATCTAATTTCAAGTCTGAGGAATACTTCATAAATATGGGGCCTCAGCACCCGGCTACCCATGGGGTATTGCGACTTGTTCTTACAATTGACGGGGAGATCATTAAGAAGGTAGATCCGGATCTGGGCTACATCCACAGGTCCATAGAGAAAATGTGTGAGCGCGATAGCTACCAGCAGATCGTTCACCTGACAGACCGTATGGATTATCTCTCTTCCAATATAAATAATGAAGCTGTCTGTCTGGCCGTGGAAAACGCCTTGCAACTGGAGGTGCCGGACAGGGTTAAAGTGATCAGAACGATTATTGGCGAGCTCACAAGAATTTCCTCTCACTGCCTTTGGTGGGGAGTCATGGGAATGGATGTAGGTGCGCTAACTACATACTTCTATGGCTTTAGGGATCGGGAATTGATCAACGATATTATGGAAGAGACTTGCGGTGCAAGATTAACCATGAATTATAATGTTCCTGGAGGATTGATGTTTGATATCCATCCTAATTTTGTGTCCAGGGTTAAAAAATTTGTCGCCCATTTTAAGACGAAAATTCCGGAGTATGACCGACTCCTGACCAACAATGTCATTTTTCAAAAACGGACTAAAGGTGTTGGTGTCCTTAGTAAGGAGGACGCCATTTCATTCGGCGCTTCCGGACCTGTAGGCCGCGCTTCGGGCTATTCATGTGATGTAAGGAAATATCACCCTTATAGTGCCCTGGACAGAGTAACTTTTAATGAAGCATTGCAAACTGAAGGCGATACGTTTGCGCGTTACAAAGTGCGAATACAGGAATTTTGGGAATCCCTGTCGATCATAGAGCAACTTATTGATAATATCCCTGAAGGAGAACACAGGGTGCCAACGAATGCAGTAATAAAATTACCCAAAGGAGAATATTATCAGAAAGTAGAAACAGCCAGAGGTGAACTAGGGGTATACATTATTAGTACAGGAACAAAAAATCCATACCGACTCAAGTTCAGATCTCCGGGCTTTTCAAATTTATCCTTATTGAACCATATAGCTGTTGGAGGGAAAATTGGAGATCTGGTTGCTACAATGGCGACCCTGGATCTGGTTATCCCTGATATAGATAGATAAAACTGAAAATGAAATACGGATTAAGCATCATAACAACAATTCACGACTGGCTCTACAGCGTGATGCCGGAATGGTTAGCCGGCCTGGTTGAAATGATACTTATCGCATTAGTCTACCTGGGAATATTTTCAATTGCCGGATTGTTCCTGGTCCTTATGGAACGTCGTGTAGCTGCCTGGTTTCAACTTCGCGTAGGACCAAACAGGGTGGGATTTCAGGGCTTGTTGCAAACTATGGCTGATGCGTTAAAACTCCTGTCAAAAGAGCTTACGGGCACAGAAAAAGCAGATAAGTTCCTATATAACCTGGCCCCTTATTTTGTGATCGTAACATCATTAATGGCCCTGGCTGTCATACCGTTTACCAAAGAATTTCATGCCTTTGATATTAATATTGGAATTCTCTTTCTGATCGCTATTTCGTCAATAGGGGTCATTGGAATTCTCTTGGGCGGATGGAGCAGCAATAATAAGTATGCACTTATCGGTGCCATGAGAAGTGGTGTTCAGACCATAAGTTACGAGCTGTCCGTAGGCTTATCCTTGCTAACGATGATCTTGCTTACCGGAACCTTACAATTATCGGAGATCATAGAAGTGCAAAAAAGTGGATGGTTGATCGTGCAAGGACATATCCCGGCTATTATTGCCTTTATGATCTTTATGATATCAGGTACTGCCGAAACAAACCGGGCTCCCTTTGACATGGTCGAAGCAGAATCAGAACTGGGCGCTGGTTTTCATACCGAATATTCGGGGATGAAATTCGCCTATTTCTTTTTGGCAGAATTCATAAATATGTTCATTATCGCGGCGATCGCTACTACGGTATTTTTTGGAGGTTGGCTCTCCCCTTTTGGAATTACAGAATCCATCCCCTGGCTTGGCGTACTTTGGTTCCTGATAAAAACCCTCCTTCTGGTATTTCTAATGATGTGGTTTCGGTGGACATTTCCGCGCCTCCGTGTCGATCAATTACTAACACTGGAGTGGAAGTATTTGTTACCCATTAATTTGGTCAATATTGTACTAATGGCATTGCTCGTATGGGGTAATCTGATTATTAAATTTTAAACGATGGGATATTTCTCAAATATCTATTACGGCATTAGAACCTTGTTAACCGGAATGAGTGTTACAGGGAAATATTTCCTGCACTCCAGAAAAGGAACTATTACGCAGCAATATCCTGATAACAGGGATACCTTAAAAATGTTCGACAGGTTTCGGGGGGAAGTAATTATGCCACATGATGAAAATAATGAACATCGGTGTACGGGTTGCCAGAAATGTGATATCGCCTGCCCTAATGGTACAATTGAAATTATTTGGGACAGAGGTATTGATGAAACCACAGGGAAAAAGAAAAAGAAAATAGACCAATTCGTATACCATCTCAGCATGTGTACCATGTGCGGCCTCTGCATTGACGTGTGTCCTACGGATGCTATTGAGTGGGGACAAAATTTTGAAAATTCAGTGTATGACCGAACTGCCTTAACCCGGGTTCTGAATTTACCGGGCTCTAAATTAAAACCAGGGGTGGAGGACTAGCATTATGGAAGAAATTATTTTTTACATCCTGGCAGCCATTTTGGTCATCTTCGCAATAGCATCCGTGACTAGTCGAAAAATGTTGCGCTCTGTCATCTATCTGCTCTTTGTCCTTTGTGGTATTGCCGGAATATATTTCCTGATCGATTATAATTTCCTTGCAGCCATTCAGCTAACTATCTATGCCGGAGGCATCATAGTACTGATCATTTTTTCAGTCTTCCTCGTGCATCATATTGAATTGCAACTCGAACTTGCCAAACCCGGCAAACAATTGCTCACAGCATTGGCATGTTTAACAGGCCTCGGTCTTTTTTTGGTAACCATCTATTTACATCCCTTTGAAGTAGTAGAAAATACAAATACAATTAGTACTGCTGAGGTTGGCAATCTTTTACTCAGTTATACCGAGGGTGGATTTATCCTCCCTTTTGAAGTAATCAGCGTCCTGTTATTAGCTGCCATGGTGGGTGCAATCGTTATTGCCAAAGGAAAAAAATTATCAACCAATAACCAATCAACTGAATGATCCCCGGAGTCAGTATATATGAAATACTAACCGTTACTTCCATTTTGTTTTTTATTGGAGTGTATGGCTTCATTACGCGAAAGAATTTGATATCGATTTTAATATCTGTCGAATTGATATTGAACGCCGCTGTGATAAACTTTGTTGTGATTAATAAGTATCTCTATCCGGATATACTAGAGGGAGCGGTCTTTGCCATTTTTATTATAGCTGTAGCCGCAGCAGAAACAGCCTTGGCCGTAGCTATCATTATTAATTTATACCGACAGATCAGCTCAGTAGAAGTAGACGAAATTGAAACTATGAAACACTAAGACTATATAGCCAAAACCAACTATGTCCTACCAATATGTTTTATTGATCCCTTTGATCCCGCTGGCAATTTTTCTGCTGCTAGGCATCTTTAATCAAAAGATTAAGCCGGGGGTTTCCGGTTATATTGGTGTTGGCGGACTTTTAGTATCGGCTTTAGTTGCCATTTATACGGCCTTTGAATACTTCATTAGCACCGGCAAAGTCGATGGGGCATATCAACCTTATGTATTCAAAACTGTTTGGATGCATTTTACAGATACCCTGCATATTGACATGGGCTATCTGCTCGATCCTATATCAGTCATGATGCTGATCGTCGTTTCTGTTGTATCCCTAATGGTACATATTTATAGCAGGGGATATATGAAAGGGGATCAGGGATATACCAAGTTCTTTGCCTTTCTGTCCTTATTCTCTTTTTCCATGTATGGACTGGTTTTGGCAACTAACCTCTTCCAAATCTATATTTTTTGGGAACTCGTAGGGGTTTCTTCCTATTTACTGATCGGCTATTATTATACGAAAGAGTCGGCCGTAGCTGCAGCCAAAAAAGCTTTTATAGTAACCCGTTTTGCCGATCTCGGCTTTCTAATAGGGATCTTGATTATTGGTTATTATACAGGCACATATGATTTTGAAATGCTCAATAATCCTGAAGGAAGTGCTATCCTTAACTGGGCTTCAACTTCTTTTATGGGGCTGTCTGTACTTACATGGAGCTTGATACTAATCTTTATTGGTGGCGCCGGTAAATCGGCTATGTTCCCATTGCATATCTGGCTTCCTGATGCCATGGAAGGACCAACTCCGGTCTCTGCACTTATACATGCAGCCACTATGGTGGTAGCCGGCATCTATCTGGTGGCTCGATTATTCCCCATGTACTACTTTGTTGAAGAGGGTTTTGCGCTTCAGATCGTTGCCTATGTCGGGGCATTTTCCGCATTATTTGCAGCCCTGATCGCCATAACACAAAATGATATTAAACGGGTATTAGCCTATTCTACCATGTCGCAACTGGGATATATGATGTTGGGACTTGGGGTATCCGGCTATGAAGGGGCAGAAGGACTGGGCTATATGGCTTCTATGTTCCACCTGATTACGCATGCCATGTTTAAGGCACTCTTATTTTTATGTGCTGGTTCTGTCATCCATGCTGTACACAGCAATTTTTTAAAAGACATGGGTAATCTTAGGAAATATATGCCCATTACGCATATTACATTCCTCGTCGCTGCCCTGGCCATTTCGGGGATTCCCCCCTTTTCTGGATTTTTTAGTAAAGACGAGATCCTGGTGGCAGCATTTGAACAAAATAAACTCATATACGGTGTAGGACTCCTGGTGGCAGCGCTTACTGCTTTCTATATGTTCCGGATATATTTTGGAATCTTCTGGGGGCGAGAAGCAGCATATGAAAAGAACCCGCATGAGTCGCCAACTTCCATGACAATTCCCCTGATAATTCTGGCAATTTTGAGCGCCGGGGCTGGCTTTATTCCATTTAGTGAATATGTAACGGCAGACAGGATGGGATTTGTAGCGCATCTGAATTATCCGCTGGCACTAACAGCCTCAGTCGTGGGTGTAGTAGGTATTGCAGCTGCATGGATCTTTTACAAAAAAGAAAACCCACTGCCCGACAACTGGGCCAATGCCCTGGGTAACTTATACACCTGGACCTATCATAAATTCTATATAGATGAGATTTATCTTTTTGTCACCAAACAGATCCTGTTTAAAAGAATTTCGGGGCCCTTTGCAAAATTTGACAAGAAATATGTGGATGGCACCATGGTAGGAATTGGTAACAGTACGGTAGC
>JAOTYW010000144.1 GCA_029861705.1 Flavobacteriaceae bacterium | reverse complement strand
TTTTGCTTGCCAACGGTCCGGTATAACAAGGTTGCTAAATCATCGGAAAGCACTTGAATGGCATACATCAGGTAATCCAGGTATTGTATTTCGGCAATAGGACGTAATCCGCGCATAGCCATGCCAATACCCTGGCCAATAATGGTCGCTTCACGAATGCCTGTATCAGACACGCGGAATGCACCATATTTCTTTTGCAAGCCTTCTAAGCCTTGATTTACGTCTCCAATCGCCCCGCTGTCCTCGCCAAAGATTACAACATTGGGATACGATTCCAAGATGCTATCAAAATTATTCCTCAGGATAATTCTGCCATCTACTAATTCCTGCGTAGCAGGGTATGCAGGGGTCACTTCCGTAATCGAAGTTGCCTTGGAATCATATTCACTATAAAGATGTGAACTGTAAAGATGCTGTTCCGTTTTGAGGTAGTTGTCTATCCAGGAACGCAGAGATTCGACAGACGTGCTGGTCTCCCCAAGTACATAGCGCAAAGCCTTCCTGGCATTGGAAGCTATATCCTTTTTGGTGGCTTCATCAATAGCTATAATGTCGTTCTTAATTCGGGTCAGGTGAACACGATTCACACTTTCATTGGCCACGGCATCTATAAGTGAGACCAATTCTTTCTTAGTATTATTTTGAGGTTCAAGGAACTCATTCCAGGCTTCCTTTTTGGCAAGCCTGACCTCTTTCTTGATCTCTTTTTCAATATCATCCAATTCTTCCTCTGTGGTAATATTGTTCTCGAGGATCCAATTTTTAAATTTTAGATTACAGTCATATTCCTTTTCCCATTTCAAACGCTCTTCACTCTTATAGCGTTCGTGTGAACCTGATGTGGAATGACCTTGTGGTTGTGTTAATTCTATTACGTGGATCAGTACCGGTACATGTTCTACCCGGGCAATATCCGCTGCGTTTTCATAAGCATGTATCAGGCCGGTGTAATCCCAACCATGAACTTTTATTATTTCATATCCAAGGGCGTCAGGGGTGCGCTGAAAGCCACTCAGAATTTCAGAGATATTCTCCTTAGTTGTTTGGTATTTTGCAGGTACAGAAATGCCATAATCATCATCCCATACACTAATCACCATTGGCACTTGCAATACACCGGCAGCATTTACGGTTTCAAAAAAGCAGCCTTCGCTGGTGCTGGCGTTGCCAATGGTTCCCCATGCCACTTCATTCCCATTATTGGAAAATTTGGACTGAGGTATATCCTTTACGTTGCGATATATTTTTGATGCTTGCGCAAGCCCCAGGAGTCTGGGCATCTGAGAAGCAGTAGGGGAGACATCTGCGCTGCTGTTTTTTTGCAGGGTGAGGTCTTTCCAATTGCCTTGCTCATCGAGGCTGTACGTACCAAAATGCCCGCCCATTTGTCTGCCTGCACTCATGGGTTCCAAGGATAGATCTGTCGTAGCATAAAGACCATGAAAGAAATCTTTAGGCGACAAAAGGTCTAAAGCCATCATAAACGTCTGATCGCGATAATATCCGCTCCTAAAATCACCGTTTTTGAATGATCGCGCCATTGCTAACTGCGGCAATTCCTTTCCATCTCCGAAAATTCCAAATTTTGCTTTCCCTGTAAGTACTTCTCTACGGCCAAGCAGACTACATTGTCGACTTGTGACAGCCACTTTATAATCCCGTAAAATTTGATCCCTGAAATCCTGAAAAGTGATTTCGTTGCTAGGGTCTAGGTCTGCTTTCATTTGGGTGTAGGCTTAGGTGCAAATGTATCAAAACTGAGGGGATAATGCAACGGTGAATAATCTTAAAAAAGTAACAATATTTCAAAAAATATGCAATAATTGATAGAATCAATGAAAGATTCGTAAAGAATACATGAATAACTAAACTTTATTCAATACTTAAAACCACTTTCTATTGAATAATCCAATTAGCGTTTTAGGACTTAGGGTGACTATAAAACGGATCCTCTCTTCGTAATTTGGTTGCGAAATTTCCCAGCCGTTGTTTGAATAGACGGGAAAATACAGTTCAAAATAATCAGTCACCAAGTTAAGTCGCACGCCCGAATCATAGACGAAGCGCGTAGGTTGCTCACGCGTATTTATCAAACCAAGATCGCCGTAAATTTCAATCCATCGCCATAAATTGAAACTGGCATTAGTCGTGGCCATCCAGTCATTGGAAAATGGATCCGGGAGTTTAGATTTAAATCCCCCTTCTGCAATTATGATCTGCTGGCTGACCAGGCCTGAATCTTCTGAGCGACCTAAATAGTTGTAATCAAATAAGTAATCTGTAGGTCTGTCTAATGCAAAACTGAAGAAATCGGAACCTGTTTTATTCCTAAAAAACTTTCCGAAGAAGAATCTCAGGTTTAACTGCCTGTTGTTTTGGAATAATTTTCTAATCTCCCAATTGAAGGATAATTTTGTAAACGCACTGGAATGTTGCGCATCCAGAAACCAGGAAGAGTAGTTAATAATATGATTATTAAACTTATTAAACCTAACATTAAAAACACTATAATCCGGATCAGTTTCCAGGTCGCCTAAGGCAGGATCAATAGTCCTGAATACATTTACATGGCGGAAAACAAGCGATTGTCTTTTATTGCTGATCAGATCCTCATTTCGCCAACCAAATCCTATAGACGGGGTTAAAGTGCTGTATCTGGAATTAGTTTGAAAATGATAAGAGGAGCCTCGTATTGCATAATTTGTAACATACATTCCACTACTTCCATGATACTGGCGATAATTTAATTTTCCATATCCGACCAGGCTGTTTTCTAACAATGCATAGGAGGGTGCAAAATCAAAAACAAATGGGCGTTCCAATAAGGTTTTGTTGGTAAATCGCATCCCTGGCGTAAGTCCGTCGTAAATATTAAAACCCAAGACAGGCATATAAAACACCTGGTTGACATAAGGATTTTCAGCATCTTTCAGGAATTGTAATTTTAGTTTTTTGTTGGAGGAGAAAAAACCATTTAAGGATTTCCAATTATCACGTTGATTAAATTCCGGGATCTTCTGATCGTAATTAAGAACCAGGCGATCTTCATCCAGTCTTGGAATGCGCACTTGTTTTTCGTCAGTGATATTATCAAACCAATATTCAGAACGCACGGAGTCGTTACGGATCCCAAACAAGGAAATTGGCACATTTGTCCCGGTTTTATTTTTTAGGGTAACAAACAAAGAATCCTCCGTTTTTTGGACATCCTTGATTTTAAAATCAATTCGATTATTCGTGCTGACGTAGGTTTTAAAGAACCAGTCGATGTCCTTAGTAGCATTCATTTTCATACTTCGTTCGAAGTTCTGGCTAGTGACGGGCTGTAGCTTAAATGCCCTATAGAACGACTTTACACCATTATCCACGGCATCTTTGCCTATATAATCTGCCAGGTAAGCCAGTCCCAATCCTGCTTTATAGGTATTGGCGATCTTTTGATTGAATTTTATCAAGGAATCATTAGGCGTGGTAAGGGGTTGGTCTAAGTTCTTTCGGGCAGAAAGCATCTGAAGTAATGGATACTGCTCATTAAATGACATCTGTGCCACATGAAAACTACGCACTCCCCATAAATTGGATAATTTGCCTAATAATTTCTGTTCAGGATAATAGGTCTCTACATAAGTGATCATTAAATAATTGACAATAGCATCAGTGATCCAATGTTCTTTACGTGGATTTAGAAAAATAGTCTCTCGCATAAAGCTCCGCAGTGCCGTTTTCAGAAATTTCATTTCAAATTGAAACTGCGCCCCATACGGCCTGACAAATGTTGGAAGTTGGTTTAAGCCATAGAGTGGATTTTTATTAAAATCGATTTCACTGACCAGAAGCTGTTCATAAGGAAAGTCACCAAGATTATCATGTATAAATTCCGTGATCCGGCTGATAGATAGCCCTTGTGAAATAAGATCATATCTATTTGAATTGATATCGGTAACAATAACCTGTTGAGCCGTAACATGCGTTGCAAATTTCCGGGTGGCGTTGAGGATGATATCGCAACTTTTACGGTTGTTCCCAATTAGGGTAGCATAATTGCTTGAAGTCAGGGTGGAGATATTAACTTCATTAAAATTGGTTCCAAGAAACAAATACTCAGGATAAGTGATTTCAATAGAGGTATCTGTGTTATCTGTATGTAGATCTTCTAAATTTTTATTTGAATATAATTGCCAGTCGCCATTATACACTGCCGGGGTGAGGTACCAGTCTTTCAAATAATACCCACCAAGCGGATCGTAGCCATAGCCTGTATACCTGTTTGGAGGTAACTGGACCCGATATGTCATTACAAGCCTGGTACGCTGACCGGGGGGTAGGGGATTATTAAGAGAGAATTTCAATATGTCTTTTCCTTCGGTTCGCCCCCAGTCTACAGTCCGGTAATCCTCATCGATTAGTGATAAGATCTCTGTAAAACCCCGCTCTTCGCTTTTAGCAAGGTGCAGACTTTTTTTAAAGTCCTGGGCAAAGCGTTGGGCCAGGGCAGTGTTCTTATCTGAATAAGCATGTGCCCAGTCATTAAAATATAGCAATTGAAGTGTGTCCGACGACGAATTGACGTAGTAGAATTCTTGCTGGATCTCCAACTCTTTCGATTCCGGATCCAGGACGGCTTTGATATTATTTTGATGCTGGGCCAGCATTTGGGTCCCTTGCATCAAGATAAAAGCAATAGCGATTAGTTTGGTTACCTTCCCGATACGCATAAATGATTAAAAATTGGGACTCAGCATATGACCTTTATAGAAGGCATCTATTAATGCTACAACTTCATCTTCGGTGTCAACTATACGGATCAAATCAAGATCAGTTGCACTAATATTCCCTGCTTTTAGCATGGTTGTCTTGATCCAATCAATAAGGCCTGCCCAAAAAGATGTCCCGACCAGAATGATAGGAAACTTGCCAATTTTATTGGTTTGGATCAAAGTTATCGCTTCAAATAATTCATCAAGTGTTCCAAATCCTCCGGGAAAAACTACAAAGCCTTGCGAATATTTTACAAACATGACCTTTCGCACAAAGAAATAATCAAAATCAAGACTCTTGTCGTCATCGATATACGGATTATCATGTTGTTCAAAAGGGAGTTCAATATTCAAGCCTACAGAAGTACCACCAGCCAGGTGTGCCCCTCTGTTACCGGCTTCCATAATCCCAGGACCACCGCCGGTAATAATGCCATATCCGGCTTCAGAGATCTTCTTCGCAACCGAGACCGTCAGGTCATACTGCGGAGTATCAGGTTGGGTTCTTGCAGAACCAAAAATGGTAACACAGGGACCAATTACACTCATTTTCTCAAATCCCATCACAAATTCCCCCATGATCTTAAAGATCGCCCAGGAATCATTGGTTTTGATCTCGTTCCAGCCTTTGTGGTGTTTTTCTTTTCTCATGCTACTTAAGTGTTTAACCGTTGAGGACCGATTTTCCCTACCTGCAAGGTAAGGCCCAATTATATGTTAACCGGCTTTTGGGCTCAGTTTTAGCTCTTTTTTAATAAACGCCGCTGTATAGCTCTTGGTGTCCGACGCTATATGTTCCGGCGTTCCTTCGGCAACGATCTCGCCACCGCCTTTCCCTCCTTCATAGCCAATATCAATAATGTGGTCCACCATTTTGACCACGTCCAGATTGTGTTCAATGATCAAAACAGTATTTCCCTTATCCACCAGTTTATTTAAGACTTCCATCAATACCCGTATATCTTCAAAATGCAAACCTGTAGTGGGTTCATCTAAAATATAAAAGGTATTCCCGGTGTCCCTTTTAGACAATTCTGTGGCCAACTTCACTCGCTGGGCCTCGCCACCTGATAAGGTAGTAGATTGTTGCCCCAGGGAAATATATCCCAACCCTACATCCTGGATCGTTTTCAACTTGCGGTAGATCTTCGGAATTTTTTCAAAGAAATCTACGGCTTCCTCCATCGTCATTTCAAGGACATCAGAAATGGACTTTCCTTTATAACGGATCTCAAGGGTTTCTCTATTAAAACGTTTCCCATTGCATGTTTCGCATTCGACATATACATCTGGAAGAAAATTCATTTCAATAACCCGGAGTCCGCCCCCCTGACAGGTCTCGCATCTGCCTCCTTTGACATTAAAACTAAATCGGCCCGGTTTATAGCCTCTAATGGCAGCCTCAGGTGTTTTGGAGAACAAATTCCGTATTTCGCTAAAGACACCTGTATAGGTGGCCGGGTTAGATCTGGGCGTTCGGCCAATGGGTGATTGATTTATATCTATTACCTTATCTAAATGCGCCAACCCCTTGATCTTGTCGTAGGGTAATGCTTGCTTAACTCCATTAAAATAATGGGCATTCATAATAGGGTAGAGGGTTTCGTTTATTAAGGAAGATTTCCCACTCCCGGAAACTCCGGTTACCCCGATCATCTTGCCCAGGGGTATGGTTAGGGTAACGTTTTTAAGGTTATTTCCACTACACCCACTAAGCACAATTTTTTTACCATTTCCTTTTCTTCTGCTCGAAGGGGTAGGTATATTTTTGACGCCCGAAATATAATCGGCTGTAAGGGTATGTGAGTCGGCAAGAATTTTTGGAGAGCCTTCGGAAATGATCTCGCCTCCATGTTTTCCTGCTTCCGGTCCCATATCAATAACGTGGTCGGCATGAAGGATCATATCCTTATCATGTTCAACAACGATTACGGAATTCCCGATATCACGTAAATTTTCCAGGGCTCGGATCAAGCGGTGATTATCCCTTTGATGTAATCCGATACTGGGTTCGTCTAATATATAGAGCACACCAACCAACTGAGATCCTATCTGGGTAGCCAGTCGAATTCGCTGTGCTTCACCCCCTGAGAGTGATTTAGAACTTCGATCCAGGGAAAGATAAGTGAGTCCAACATCCATCAGGAATTTGATCCTGGTACTAAGTTCTTTGACAATTTCCTCCGCAATTTTTTGCTGTGAAGGACTTAGTTCGTCCATTAAGGTGTCAAAGAATGCGGCTAATTCTTCAATATCCATTTGGGCCAGTTCTGCGATATTCCGCTCGTTGACCTTAAAATAAAGAGACTCTTTGCGCAGTCGGGCGCCCCCACATTCAGG
>JAOTYW010000143.1 GCA_029861705.1 Flavobacteriaceae bacterium | reverse complement strand
CGCGCTTCCTGAGTTCTTCCATTATTTTTGGATGATCTGCTTCTCTTCCTTGAGATAATTTATAAGCTGCGTGGATTTTCTCTATCGTTATTTTGAAGCCTACGATTCCTTTTATCTGCCTCATGGTCTTAGGGCTTAGGTCATTCAAATTCAACGGATTCTCCGAATCTTTCTCATACTTATTAACCAGTTTATGCAATGAAGCCAGTACAGCCTCTTCGGGCAATACTTTTAGCGTGCCCTTAATATGGACAGCGATATAATTCCAGGTCGGCACTTCTTCCTCTTGATACCAGCTAGAAGAAATATAGGTGTGTGGACCGTTAAATATGGCCAGGACTTTCGACTGTGTTTCAAAAGTTTTCCAATGGGGATTAGCCTTGGCAACATGCCCTACCAGAATATCAGAGCCATCCTCATCCTTATCTATTTCTAACGGAATATGGGTGGCCAGCGGAAACGTTAGCCCCTTTGAGATCAGGATACCAAAAGCGTTATCCTGGACAAAACTACGTACCTCATCGAGATTGCTATTCCGGTATTTAGGCGGGATGTACATGAGAATGATGCTTCAGTTTGGAATTCTTCGGAACAGGCTCCATCTTACTTCAAATGTATCAATTCAATCCCAGGAATTGACAATTGAGTCAGAATTATGTCGAAAAATGATAGGATTGGCGCAACTTTGATCAGCAATCAAGAGGTGACAACTTTTTGCTACTTTTAATAGGCTTCAATAAGAATTATGAGAAATTTAGGTAGAAATTTAGGTATTGGATTGATAATCGGGGTTATCCTGATCCTCATCTTTACGCTGATCCAAATTTTTAGTGATAACTCCATGATATTCGGGAGGAATTATTTTATCAATGTTGGCTATACACTGATCTATACTGTGGTTTTAACTTTGATCAATAGCTTCTATTTTGAATATATCAATACCAGGATCGATTGGAAAAAATACGCATCCTATCGCATATTAGTCGGCGCTGTGGGGAGTGTTGTATTAACAATGATCGGGATCTTCCTGATCCGTGTTATCATCAACATTTTCATTGAAGGAGAAAGCTGGGAAACTTTCATCGGTGAAGAACGAGCTATTTATTACATAGTAGCCTTATTGATCACCATAGTAGTCACTATTTTCTTCCATGCCCTCTATTTTTATAAAGCATGGCAGGAAAAGAAGGTTAAAGAACAAAAGATCATAGCCGGAACTGCATCGGCCAAGTTCGATGCCCTAAAAAACCAACTCGATCCCCACTTCCTTTTTAATAGCCTGAATGTACTGACGAGCCTGATAGATGAGGATCCTGAACAGGCACAGCATTTTACAACAGCATTGTCCAAAGTATATAGATACGTACTGGAACAGAAAAACAAGGACCTGGTAAGTGTCGATGAAGAATTGCAATTTGCCCGAACCTACGTCAAGCTTTTAAAAATGCGATTTGAAGACAGTATAGTGTTCGAAATGCCTGAAAAAAGTGAATTTCCGGATGGTAAGATTGTACCGCTGTCCCTTCAGCTACTCCTGGAAAATGCCGTTAAACACAATGTTGTTTCTTCGCAACGTCCTCTACATATTAAGGTATATGAGAAAGGGGCAACGCTTATAATTGAGAACAATATTCAAGAGAAGCAAGTAGTCAAAAAAAGTTCTGGGGTAGGACTAAAAAATATTCGACAACGCTACCAAATATTGTCTGATAAAGAAGTTGTCATCAATCAATCAGCAGGACACTTTATTGTGAGTCTGCCCATATTAACGAAACAGATATCAGTCATGGAAACACAAGCGAGTTATATCAAGGATAAGCGATACCAAAAGGCCAAAGAGCGCGTTGAAGCCATCAAAGGGTTTTATGGAAACTTAACGGCCTATATTTTAGTGATCCCCTTCCTGATATGGCTTAATTTAAGGACAACAGATTTCCCCTGGGTTCTTTTCCCAATAGTGTTTTGGGGTATTGGCGTAGCGACCCACGGCCTTGAAGCTCATGGTTATAATCCACTTTGGGGGAAGCGCTGGGAAGAGCGCAAAATGAGAGAATTGATGGACAAAGATGATCTGTAAAAACAGAATGATCAATTCGTCACAAAAATTCTACAACTGGGTATTTTAATATTTGACACAACATCTTTTACAACGAAATTTGTAGCATAAATAAGATCAAAAATCATGGAAGACTACAGGAGAGAAAACAAGTACTTACGAGCCAAAGAGCGTGTGGAAGAATTGAAAAAATTCTATGGAAACCTAACCTCTTATTTTATTGTGATCAGCTTTCTTGCTGTAATTAATTACTGGACGAATCAATGGAGCTATATGTGGTTTCTTTGGGCAGCATTTGGCTGGGGAATTGGCATATTTTTCCATGCCTTGCGTACCTTCAACCTTAATCCCTTTATGGGAAAGGACTGGGAAGAGCGGAAGATCCGGGAATTTATGAAGGATGAGGAACACAAAAATCGTTGGGAATAAAAAATATTATCATGGAAATAGAACAAAACGATAAATACAAGCGGGCAAAGAAAAAGATAGAGCAACTTAAAGGGTTCTATATTCACCTGACTGTATACGTCTTAGTAAATATTTTTATTTTGATAAATATTTACATATCAACCCTTGAAGACAACGAAGTTTTCTGGCAATGGGAGCATTTTTTTGTATGTTTTGCCTGGGGTATTGGATTAGCCTTTCACGCAATTAACGTCTTTGGATTTAACCCTTTTATAGGGAAGGATTGGGAAAGAAAACAAATAGAAAAATATATGCGGCAAGACGAAGAAGAAGCCAAGAAATACAAATAAAACCATGGAACAGAGTCAAAAATATATTAATGCTAAGAAACGAGTAGGTGAGATAAAAGGGTTTTACCACCATCTCACAGCTTATATTATTGTCAACCTGGCGCTAATATTGTTACGTATTCCGGTAATTGTTTTCTTTACGGATAGACTCGGGGAGAATGCCGAACAGGGTTTCTTCGATTGGGTGGATTGGAATATCCTCCTAACCCCTTTACTTTGGGGAATTGGACTTTTTATCCATTTCATAGTTGTCTTTGGTAAAAAATCTGGTTTTATCCGGAATTGGGAAGAGCGGAAGATCCGTGAATTCTTGCGAGAGGAAGACGAAAGGGCCGGTACGCGCTATGAATAGTAGATGTAAATAGTTCGATTAATGAAAGCGATCATTATTGAAGATGAAAAACCTGCTGCCAGGCGGTTAAACCGCCTCCTCGAAGCCATGGACGTTGAGGTGCTAACCACGCTTCATACAGTGGAGGAGTCCGTTGAATGGTTTCAGAACAATGCCCACGAAGGCCTGATCTTCTTGGACATTCAATTATCTGATGGCCTGAGTTTCGAGATTTTTGAGTTGATCGATCTAAAGAATCCTGTCATCTTTACGACAGCCTATGACGAATACGCACTTCAGGCGTTTAAATTGAATAGTATTGATTATTTGCTCAAACCTATCGATACGGATGATTTGTCTACTGCATTAGATAAATATCGAAACAGATCTTTGAAGGATCAAAAGGTGTCCCTGGATTTTGACGATATTAAAAAATTATTGGTCAACCCGATCGAAAGGGAATACAAAAAAAGATTTACAGCCAGAGTAGGGCAGCACATCAAGATTTTGCACGCCTCGGATATCGAATGTTTCTATAGTGAAAACAAGGGAACTTATGCGGCCACTTCAGAGGGAAGAAATTATTTGCTCGACACTACATTGGAACATTTGGAAAATGAATTATCTCCGCAAAAATTTTTTCGTGTAAGTCGAAAATTTTATGTAAACTTTGACCATATTAAAGATATCATTTCGTATACCAATTCCAGACTCAAAATCAAATTAAATCGATTTGAAGCTCACGAAATCATCGTAAGTAGGGAACGAGTCAAGGACTTCAAGTTTTGGTTAGAATAAAAATCATTAAAATACTGGTAAATAGAAAGATAAGTTTAATAATAGATTTTATCTATATAACTTTTTTGTAGTATTAATCCTTCTTTTCGATGCGATTGTCGTCAAAAGCGGAAGGTAATAATTGCGGAATCAGCTTTACAAAAAGCGGGAGTAAAACGGCACCTCCGGGAAGCATAAAAATGGCCAGGGAAGGAATGCTTTTAAATATATCTAAAAGTTGATTTTGCATCTGCTTTCTTTCTTCCGGACTCAGGTCCTGAACAGTAGATTTGCTGATCAAATTTATGAGTTCTTTACTCTCCGAAAGTTCTCTTAACAATCGCTTTCTATTTCTTAAAATTAGTCGGCGTACAGATTTGGCCATTGTATCATAAAACTTCATAGCCAGGTTATCTTGTTTTAGAAATGGGATAACTTCTGCATTTTTGCTAAAGAATGATGTGATCTCTTCTAGAGATCGGGAGATATGTTTTTCGTCAAATCCCAGATCACTTCCTATGCCATAAATAAACTCGGATTCGTGATATTCTAACGTTTTATCTTCCCAAACGGTGATGCAGGCAATATCTAAGAGGTATTGATTTTCCCATAAAGCGGGATTCGACATGAGTTTTTCCCTGTACGTACCGTCAAATTCCTTTTGATCTGCGTCTAAAAAAGACAAGGATGATGTAAATAATTGCGCTAACTTTTCGTCTGCTTTGTTTATTTCTTTTGAATTAAAGGCATGCGAGATGATATTCATTGCCAGGTACTCCAATTCTTGCGCATGTTCACGAATATCTGCTCCACCGTTGAGATAGTATTTGAAAGTGAGTACATCAACAAACAGTAAAGAGTTGGTTATGATACTGTTAAAGGTCTTGCTGATGACATTATCATCAAGATAAACGCGGCTATCCAAGAGCTTTTCAAGTTGCGCCGATGTCTTGCTCCCTGCCAAAATTTTATTCAGAAAGGAGATCTGACTCACATTGAGTTCTTCGTAAAAAGCAAAGATGGTATCCAGAAAAGTTGTGAAGTCGTAGGTTACTCGTTCCAGTTTGTATGTGAAGTACAATGCAGTAAGTAGATTGATCTTGGCATGCTCCGCTTCAGAAAGGGTATGCTCCGTTTCAATGAATCGCGGTGATTTTACATTTACCCCATAGACAAATCCGGATTTTTTTAATCCGCCATAAAGGTCCAGGAATGTATTGTAAAAATCATTATTTTGATCTACAAGGTGCCCGAACTTATCTATCCATCCCGATGCTGAGGGATTCATATTTTTGCTGATTTCATCCTATTCTCAAAATAACATAAAATAAAGGACATAGAAAGACTAGGGAATTTATACCTCATAATAGAGCGTATTATAGGAAAACATTACAATTTCTAAGGTTCTGTGTATTTGGGGTGGTTTTGGTCGAAAAAGCCCCATTTGACCCCTGTATTTATAGACGAAATGTATATATTTATCGATGAACTGCAACATTTTATGTTTTCATAATGCCCCAAGTATTACCGAGAGCAATCAGATGTATTAGAAATAGTTCATTTTTTTAGAACCAAATCCATAATGTTATGGAATATTATGTATTTATAGCTTGGCTGATGTTTATGATTATCCTACTGGTCAAGGTATTTAAAGCTCACAATTCAACCAAAAATCATTACAATGGCAAGAGTAATAAGTAGGTTATCCTTCTGGGTGATTAGGGACCCGCTTATTTAATCTTACAGGGAACTTTGTAATGTTGAAAGGCCACTTGATTCAAGTGGCCTTTTTATTATTGAATGATCCCGGTACAACTGATGCGAGCACCGGCGGCTCCGCTTGGTTGGGATGTGAAATCATCTACACCCTGGTGAACAATCACGGCCTTTCCGATCACATTTTTCTTGTCGTCCTCGCAACCCAAACACCACTGATCTGTAGTAAAAGTGATGCTGCCATTGCCATTTTCATCAGCCATAAAATTTCCAATATCACCTTTATGAAAACCTTCTTCCGCGCCCCATTTTCCATGTGGCTCCATGGTGGGATTCCAATGCCCTCCTGTAGACTTCCCATCTTCTGAAGAACAATCTGCCTTTTCATGAATGTGAATGGCGTGTTCCCCCTGGCTCAGGCCTGAAAAGGTAGCGACCATGGTTATTTCACCATCTTCCTCGGTAAAAGAAACTTCACCGGCTACGCTACTACCGCTTTTAGGTTCCATCTTAAATTTTACGACTTCTATATTTTCTTCAACTGTTTCTGCCTGAACTTCAGTGTCGGTGTCCGACTCAGAAGATGCTTCTTTCTTCGCTTCTTTACATTGAATAAACAAGGCCAGAATTCCCAGTAAGAGTATTGACTTTAATTTTTTCATGGATATGAGATTTAGTTGAGAATTAAATGTACACATAATTCCGGGCCAAATCAACTCACTAGCGCAGGGGCTTAAAGAGCTCTTTGGGATTCCTGATTTCTCGTTTGAGATTATCGGCCATTAAGAGCGATTTATCAATGCGAGTCTGCGATGTTTTGTAAGCTGCAACTGCATAGATCAAGCCTCTTTTCTTACCCAAGGTGAGTGACTCGAATACCTCGTAGGCATCCGGATCGGAATCGAGCACTGCCTCTAATTCCTCAGGCATATCCACACCATATTTAGAGGTGTCTTCAAAAAGTTGAATTTGAAAATAATCGTTTGAGAAGATGCCTAATTTTTTCTGATTGGGTTTGTTGAGCATTAGTATAAAATTTCCCTTAACTTTCTGTAATGCCGCGTAATACTCAATGGATTTCCCCTCAAAACTTGCTTTTACTTTTACCCTCCTATAGCCCTGTTTGATGAAAATGAACGCAATTTCTTCAGGTATTTGAACTGAATGCATGCTACTTAATGCTATTACAAAAACCGGACTTACTATCATTACAATTCCTTAGTGACCACCTGAACTTCGTTATGTAATGTTCTGTGAACTGGGCACTTATCAGCGATCTGTAGCATACGAGCCCGCTGCTTCACGTCCAAAGTCCCTTCAAATTTTATAGCCCTGTGGAACGTATCTATTTTGGCTGAATCGGATTCGCAGGCCTCGCAGTCCTGGGCATGGGTCTTCCCGTAGGATGTGTGCACTTCTACACTTTCTAGCGGCCATCCTTTTCTGCGCGCATACATTTGTAAGGTCATTACTGTGCA
>JAOTYW010000142.1 GCA_029861705.1 Flavobacteriaceae bacterium | reverse complement strand
TATGATCTCACTGAGGTCGTTGCTATGTTCATCGAGATCCCATTTTTTACAGAGCAAGGGGCTATCCTTGTCGTTGCAAAGAAGGCAAGCGATTATAGTTTTAGTGAAATAGCCCAGATCGTGGAAAGCAATAATACCAAGTTGATCGGTGCCTTTATTACAGATTCCAGGGAGGAAGTGGTCCAGATCACGGTAAAGTTAGGAACCGGCAATATGAACGAAGTTGTTCAAACCTTCCGCAGATATGATTATAGCATTCTCTTTGGAAGCAAAGACGATCAATTCCTGAAAGACTTAAAACAGCGTTCGGATTATCTGAACAAATACCTTAACGTTTAAGACGCGATGAAAGTAGCCATCTATGGCCAGCAATACCCCCAGGAAGCGGGGTCTTACATAATGGAACTGCTTCATGAACTGGATAAGAACCAGATCCAGATCGCTGTTGAACACTCATTCTTAGAGACCTTACAAGACAACGAAAACTGCAAGGAATACGCAGTATATACCCATAGTGAAGGATTGGATGCAACTTTTGATCTTTTTATAAGTATAGGCGGCGACGGCACTATTCTTAGGGCTGTTACGTATATAGGCGACCTGGGAATCCCTATCGTTGGGGTGAACACCGGACGCTTGGGTTTTCTTTCGATCATCAAGAGGAATGAGGTCAAAGACCTGGTCCGGGAATTTATTTCTGGAAATTATACACTTGTGGAACGCAGTCTTGTAGAGCTGCGCACAGATTTTGATATTCCAGAGTTTGAGGGAAGATATTACGCCTTGAATGAAGTGACCGTCAGCAGGAAAGACACCACTTCTATGATCACTGTAGAAACCCATCTGGATGATGAATACCTAACCTCATACTGGTCAGACGGGCTCATAATAGCTACTCCTACAGGTTCAACGGGCTATAGTTTGAGCTGTGGAGGCCCGGTGTTGATGCCTTCAGTGAGATCTTTGGTGATCACACCGATAGCACCTCATAATCTCAATGCAAGGCCGTTGGTCATTTCAGACGATACACAAATACGATTAAAGGTTTCAGGGAGAGAAGACTTTCACCTGGTATCCCTGGATTCCAGGGTAGCAACCTTTAAAAGTGGACAGGAAATATTAATAGCAAAAGCCAATTTTGTTATTAAAATGGTCGCTTTCCCAAAAAAGAGTTTCTTCAAAACTATTCGCAATAAATTACTGTGGGGCCAGGACCGCAGGAATTAGTACTTCACGCAATAAATAGGGGTAAAAGCTGTTAAACTATGGAGAACTCAAGAAGTTCTTTTCACTAGATAGAGATTTGAGGTATGGGTAAGCCCTCTACATTTAAAATAATAACATATACAGCCTTTCTGGTATTTACTATTGGAATGGTAAGCAGTGCTCGCGGACAAATGTTCGAAGTGGGCTTATTTGGTGGGGGCACTAATGCCATTGGAGATGTTGGAAGAACCAATTATATAATGCCAAGCGGACTTGCAGGAGGGGCCATTTTCAAATATAACAAGAGTAAGCGATATGCCTGGCGTGCTTCGATGATCTATGGGCAGTTTAAAATGAATGATGCTAATTCGGACATCAGGGCAAGAAGGCAGCGTGGTTTCGTCATGGATAATAGTATTTTAGAAACATCTGCAGGCCTTGAAGTGAATTTCACCGAATACAATTTGCACAAGCTAGGCCCCGCCTTTACACCTTATTTATATACAGGAATAACTTATTTTCGATTCGATTATAACTACTTCGATGCCGGTGCTGTACGCATTACCGGACAAAAAGAAGGAGCATTTGCCATACCAATGACAGTGGGAATGAAACTTCGTTTAAATCAATTTCTTATTTTTGGCGCCGAAATAGGTGCCCGCTACACCTTTACGGATAACCTGGATGCGAGTAATCCAGAGGGATCCAACTTCGAACAATTTCAGTTCGGAAATGTTTTTAGCGATGACTGGTACGTCTTCTCCGGTTTTACCTTAACTTATACGTTTGGTAGAAAACCGTGTGATGATTGCTTTGAATAAGTAGCGATATGCATACTCTGGAAGATATTAAGGGCGGGAAATTGCCCGATCATTTAGCCGTTATCATGGATGGTAATGGCCGCTGGGCTCGTAAACGTAATAAACTACGCATTTTTGGGCATGAAAATGCTATTGAAGCCGTTAGGGATACGGTAGAATCCTGTGCCAAATTGGGAATTCCACATCTCACTTTATACGCCTTCTCAACTGAAAATTGGAATCGCCCGAAACGAGAGGTAGATAGTTTGATGAAATTATTAGTCGCCGTTTTAAAGAAGGAAGTGGAGACTATGCATAAAAATGATATACGTCTCAATGCGATTGGGCGTATAGATACGCTTCCAAAAAAAGCACATGCAGAATTGCTGGAAGTTATGGCGGCAACAAAAAACAATAAGAGACTTACCTTAACCCTGGCACTTTCCTATGGTTCACGAGAAGAAATTACCCAGGCGGTGAGAGGTATTGCGACCAAAGTTAAAAATAACATAATTTCAACCGATGATATTGATGATACGGTTATAAATGGTCATCTTTACACGCAAAATTTGCCTGATGTGGACTTGCTGATCCGCACCAGTGGTGAACACAGGATCAGCAATTTTTTACTATGGCAAATAGCATATGCCGAATTATATTTTACCGATGTACTTTGGCCGGATTTTAGAGCGCATCATTTGGTAGAGGCCTTAATAAATTACCAAAACAGAGAACGTCGATTTGGAAAAACTAGTGAACAACTCAACTAGGGGCATAAAAAAGTACCCTACTTTATACGTCTTCCTATTCCTCAGCATATTCCTACTAAGTTCCCCAGGCTTTGCACAGGATGTGTCTTATCAAAACGGTAAGAAGTATCTCTTAGCCGGACTTGAAGTCTCCGGGCTTCAGAGTTATAATGAGCAAACTGTAAAAACCTATACGGGTTTACGAATAGGGCAACCGATCACCATTCCCGGGGATCAGATCAGTGAGATCCTAAAAAAACTTTGGGGACTAGAGCTTTTTAGCGATATCGCGTTTTATATCACCCGGATAGACGGGGAAGAGATATACCTGGAACTCGCCATAAAAGAACGGGCTTCCTTATCGCAGGTAACTATTAATGGTGTAAAAAAGCGTAAGGTTCAGGACATTATAAATGATACAGACCTGAAAAAGGGTAAAAAGATCACCGAAAGCCTGATAGCCAATACCAAGAACTACCTCCAGAATAAATATAAGAAGCAAGGTTATTTGAATACAAAAGTTGCGATTGCCACTTCAAAGGATACAACGGGCACCAATACAGAACGTATGGTGATCAATGTAGATAGGGGAGATAAAGTAAAGATCAAGCAAATCATATTTGAGGGTAATGAACAATTAGCTAATGGAAAGCTTCGAAAGGCCCTTAAAAATACCAAGGTCAAAAGACCTGGCCGGTTCTGGAAAAAATCAAAATATATACAGGAAGATTTTGATGAAGATCTGGATAACTTGATCGATAAGTATGCAGAACGCGGATATAGGGATGCGAGAGTGCTAACCGATACCATAGAACGTATAGACGATAACAGTATTAATGTTCGAATCGCCGTTGAAGAAGGAAATAAATACTACTTCGGGGACATCAATTTTGTAGGTAATTCTGTGTACACAGACAGGCAGTTACAGCAAGTGCTGGGGATCAGGAACGGCTCTACCTATAATGGCGTCTTACTGCGTGAACGAATTGCTGACAATTCCAAGCCTGATGCCGATGATCTGACCAACTTGTATCAAAACAACGGATATTTGTTTTCACAAATTAACCCTGTAGAAGTTTCGGCGGTCAACGATACCATCAATTTTGAAATTAGGATCATAGAAGGGAAAGAAACCTTCCTGGGCCATGTAGATGTTGTGGGCAATGATAAAACCAACGACCATGTAATCTTCCGGGAACTACGCACCCGGCCCGGCCAGCGATACAGCAAAGAAAATATCGTTAGAAGCGTCAGGGAATTGGGTCAATTAGGCTTTTTTGATGCAGAACAGATCAAACCAGATATTTTAAACCCCGATCCGAATGCGGGTACAGTAGACTTACAATACAGCCTGGTAGAATCTGGATCAAGTCAGATAGAACTTCAGGGGGGCTACGGTGGTGGCGGATTCATTGGAACCCTGGGACTATCATTTAGTAACTTTTCCATTCAAAACCTGTTTAATGGGGAGGCCTACAAACCTGTACCCATGGGTGACGGCCAGGTGTTTGCCCTAAGATTACAGGCAAGTAGGACATTTCGGGTATATAGTTTAAATTTCTCTGAGCCATGGATGGGGGGCAAGAAACCGGTTCGTTTTAATCTCTCTTTGTCAAGAACACAGCAATTCCTGGCTTCCTTTGATGGCAGTGGTCGTGTTCAGGTAAATAAGAATCAGCAATTCGCGATCAGTGGAATATCGGCAGGTCTGGCAAAACGGGTTCAATGGCCGGATGATTTCTTTACGATCTCACACGCGGCGAGTTATCAACTATATGATTTTCAGAATTACCGTACCGGTCTCTTCAACTTTGGGAATGGACAATCCAATTCGCTGGCCTATACAATCGGACTCTCGAGAAGTTCTGCAGGTCCGGGTAGAATATTTCCACTAACAGGATCTGTCTTTGAAATCTCTGGAAAATTTACGCCTCCTTATTCGCTTTTCAATGATAAAGACTACGCAGGCTTAAAAACCGAAAGTGAAGATTTGAATCAGTTACGGACAGACAGGGCCCTAGTTGGACAGTCTCTGACAGAAGCCGAGCAAATGAGACTTGAAGAAGTAGACCAGGAGCGTTTTCGATGGTTGGAGTACTACAAGCTGAAATTCAAAGGAGACTGGTATACGCGTCTTATCGATAAACTGGTTTTACGAACGAATCTAGAGTTTGGATTCTTGGGCAGCTATAACCAGGATGTGGGCAAAGTGCCTTTTGAACGCTATTTCCTGGGAGGAGACGGTCTTGGCAGGAATTTCACCCTGGACGGCAGGGAAACCGTTCAATTACGCGGATATGAAAATAATTCACTAACCCCGGTAGATCCTATTACAGGACAACAGGAGGGTGGTGTTGTATATAATAAATATTCCATGGAGCTTCGATATCCATTGACTTTGAAGCCTTCAGCCTCTATTTATGCCCTTGTATTTGCGGAGGCAGGGAATTCGTTCAACAATTTTCAGGAGTTTAATCCGTTTCAAGTAAAAAGATCAGCCGGAGTGGGGCTTCGCATATTTATGCCTGCGTTTGGTCTTTTAGGAATAGATTTCGGTTATGGGTTTGATGAAGATTTAAGACCGCAATCGGCTGGCAACGGTCCGAGCGGGTGGCAAACACATTTTATCATCGGACAACAGTTCTAAATAAACACCTTCTTTCCTGAGACGCCAATTAGTAAACCACTCATTTTAATAGTTTTAGTAATTTTGGCACGATATTTTCTATGAATCAAACGGATTTTAAAATGAAGACCAACGTTCTTATACTTATATTGACGATCTGCCTAAGCTTTACGGTCTTTGGACAGCGAGGCGTTCGAATTGCATATGTCGACATGGAATATATACTCGAGAATGTGGAGGAGTACCGGGAAGCCAGTGAACAGCTGGAAAACAAGGTACAAAGATGGAAGATTGAGGTAGAGCAGAAAAGAAGCGATGTAGATCAAATGCGAGAAGATCTTCTTGCAGAGAAAGTTCTGTTAACGGATGAATTGATCGAAGAACGCGAAGAGGAGATAGATATCCTCGAAAAAGAAATGTTGCAGTATCAACAAGATCGTTTTGGGCCCCAGGGCGACCTGGTGCTTCAAAAGCGACAATTGATCCAGCCTATACAAGACCAGGTATTCAATGAAGTGCAGAAAATAGGAGCGAATCGCAAATACGATTTCATTTTTGATAAATCAGCAGATGTCGTAATGTTGTACTCCGAAAAAAGACACGATATCAGTGAACTGGTGCTGAGGGAGATCGGCAGAACCCGAAAGATCAGCGCACCAAAGAAAAAAGAGATCCAGCGGAGTAAGTTGGAGGAGTTCGAAGGAGAAACAGTAGAACCCGTCAGCGATGCCTTGCTAGAGCGACAACAAAGAGCGGCAGAAGCAGCCGAGACAAGGGAAAAATCGGCAGATGATAAAAGAGCAGAACAATTAAGGCTGAGGGAAGAACGAAAGAAGGCTTATGAAGAACGAAGGAAAAAGCTTCTTGAAGAGAGGGAGGCCCGTAAAAAAGCAAAAGAAGAAGAACGAAAGAAGCTAACAGAAAAAGAAAAAGATACCATAAACTAAATAGTAATTGATAATCTTATCACTCAAATAATTTTTTACATCATGAAACAAATTAAAAAAGTTGCCATGGCCCTGGTGTTTGTCTTTGCACTGACACAGTTTGCACAGGCACAAAGTAAAATGGCACATATCAATGTGACCGAGTTGTTGGCCGATATGCCGGATATGAAGGCCGCCCAGGCAGAATTGAAGAAATTGCAAGAGACCTATCGGGCAGATATTGAAAGTTCTATGACAGAACTTAAAAACAAATACCAGCAATATTCTAATGAAGCCGAATCCCAATCTGAAGAAGAGAACCAAAAACGTGCTCAGGAATTACAAGGATTTGAGAAGAATATTTCAGATGCCCAACAGGCAGCTCAACAAGAACTTGCAAAAAAGCAGGCTGAATTATTTGAGCCTATATCTATAAAAGCAAAAGCAGCGATCGAGAAAGTTGCAGCCGCACAAGGATTTGACTATGTGGTTGATGCAAGCCCGGGATTAGGGGTTATTGTTGCAAAAGGAAAGGACTTGCTTGGAGAAGTAAAGCAAGAACTTGGTTTCTAAACATAATAACAATACGTTTAGACCGCCCTGGCAATTATTGTCAGGGCGGTTTTTTATTTTTGTGAAATAAGATCACGTACCTTGACTTTTTCAGAAAACCCCATTGGATTATTCGATTCGGGCATTGGCGGCCTTAGCATTTGGCAGGCAATTCATGCTATGTTACCGCGCGAAAGCACCCTGTACCTTGCAGACAGTAAGCATGCACCTTATGGCGAAAAGTCTATGGATGATGTTAT
>JAOTYW010000141.1 GCA_029861705.1 Flavobacteriaceae bacterium | reverse complement strand
AAACAGCAATGTGCCGGGCCCCTCCAACTCCCCTTAAACAACTGCGGCGTAATGGCGCTGGATTTTAAAGGCAAGGAAGGGATCGCAACCTCTATCGGCCACTCGCCTATTTCAGGTCTGATAGATCCGGTAGCCGGGAGTCAGAATAGCATTGCTGAAGCTTTAAGCAATATCATCTGGGCGCCATTAAAAGACGGACTGCAATCTGTTTCCCTGTCCGCTAACTGGATGTGGCCCTGTAGAAATGAAGGGGAAGATGCACGGCTGTATGAAGCCGTTAAAGCCGTTTCCGATTTTTCAATTGCACTTGGGATTAATGTACCTACCGGTAAAGATTCGCTTTCTATGAAGCAGAAATATAATGGGGAGCAAGTGATCTCTCCTGGAACTGTGATCATTTCTGCAGCAGGGAATTGCAATGCAATTTCCAAGGTAGTCGAGCCGATTTTCCGAAAAGAAGGCGGACTCATTTACTATATCAATCTATCACAGGATGCCTATAAATTGGGGGGCTCCTCTTTTGCGCAGTCACGCAATGCCATTGGTGCTGAAGCACCGGGTATTAAAGATCCTGACTTTTTTAGAAATGCTTTTAACAGCATGCAAAAGTTGATACGGGAAGAACGTATTCTCGCAGGGCATGACGTTGGTTCGGGCGGACTTATTACTACCTTTTTAGAAATGTGTTTTGCAGATATTGACCTGGGAGCCACATTGGATATTTCGGCTATTGCTACCAATGACAGTGTAAAATCGCTCTTTTCCGAAAATATCGGGATCGTATTCCAGGCCAAAGATCATACAGTGGCCAGGGAATTAGAAGCTGCAGGTGTCAGGGCCTACCCAATTGGGCAGATACGGCCGGAAGCCCGACTCGTTATCAAGAATAATGAAACCATTCTGGACATTGATGTCAACGAGATGAGGGATACCTGGTATAAAACGTCCTTCTTGCTGGACCAAAAACAAACGGCAAATGACCTGGCGAGGGTACGATACAAAAAATACAAAGTACAGCCGCTTGCATATAGTTTCCCTAAACATTTTAACGGTCAGCTACCGGAAAATCGGATAGTAGGTCAACGACCTAAGGCTGCTATTTTAAGAGAAAAGGGTAGTAATTCGGAAAGAGAGATGGCTCATGCCATGTACCTGGCGGGTTTTGAAGTGCGAGATGTGCATATGACAGACTTGATCTCGGGTCGGGAAACACTTGAAGACATTCGTTTTATTGGCGCAGTGGGCGGTTTTTCAAATTCAGATGTACTCGGCAGCGCCAAAGGTTGGGCCGGCGCATTTAAATACAATGAAAAAGCCAGGCAGGCCCTCTTAAACTTTTTCGCCAGAGAAGACACGTTATCTGTGGGTATCTGTAATGGTTGCCAATTATTTATGGAACTCGATCTGATCAATCCCGAGCACGAAACTCATGGGAGGTTATTACACAATGATTCCCACAAGCACGAAAGCAATTTCACTTCGGTGGTGATCCAAAAGAATAATTCTGTCATGCTGTCCAATATGGAAGGCGTCAGACTGGGCATTTGGATCTCACATGGAGAAGGGAAGTTCAACTTGCCAATGGCAGAATCTGGATATGATATTGTAGCCACCTATGGATATGCCGACTATCCGGCTAATCCAAATGGAAGCGATTACAATACGGCCATGCTTTGTGATACTACGGGCAGGCATTTAGTGACCATGCCGCATTTTGAGCGCTCAATTTTTCCCTGGAATTGGGCACACTACCCCAAGGACAGGCAGGACGAGATCTCACCCTGGATCCAGGCATTTATTAATGCCAGGGAATGGATTGAATCGCACAACTAGAATCACTATTTTATTATCCGCTTGCGTTTTCCTATTTTGCAGGGAATAACCCTTGCACATAATGGAGCAGATCAGCCGAATATTTGAATTCCCTTATTACGCCCAAAAGACATTTAATCTGAATAAAGCCTTTACCTCTAAAAGTGGCGGAAAATGGGTTTCGACCTCTGCGCAGGAATTTTTGGATCAGGGGAATGCTATTAGCCGGGGGCTATTAAGGATGGGGGTTCAACCCAATGATAAAATAGCCCTGATCTCTATGACAAACCGCACCGAATGGAGCGTAATGGATATTGGCGTTTTGCAGCTGGGAGCGCAAACTGTGCCTATTTACCCAACTATCTCAGAGGAGGACTATGCCTATGTCCTCAATCATTCAGAATCTAAATATTGTTTCGTTTCCTGCAATGAGGTGTTAGAAAAAGTAAATTCCATCAAATCTCAGGTCCCCAGTTTGGAGGCAGTGTTTTCATTTGATGCTATTGAAAATTGTGCTAATTGGAAAGAGGTCTTGAAACAAGGTCAGGATACTTCTAATCAACAGGAAGTAGAAGAGCGAAAGAATGGCGTAAAACCAGAGGACCTGGCTACGTTGATATATACTTCCGGAACTACCGGGAGGCCCAAGGGAGTCATGCTTTCTCATAACAATATTGTGTCTAACGTCCTTGCCAGTAAAAAAAGAGTGCCTTTTGAGCACGGTAGTAGATCCCTGAGCTTTTTACCTGTCTGTCATATTTTTGAAAGGATGATCCTTTATTTATATATGTATTGTGGGATCGAAGTATACTTCGCGGAGGGGATTGATAAGATCAGTGATAACTTAAAAGAACTCAAGCCCAATGTGATGACTGTCGTCCCCCGACTTCTTGAAAAAGTTTATGACAAGATCATTGCCAAAGGAAATGATCTTACTGGCATCAAAAACAAATTATTTTTCTGGGCCGTTAAATTAGGGTTGAAATACAAGCCGTATGGTGCCAATGGCTGGCTCTATGAAAAGAAATTGGGCATTGCACGCAAGCTGATTTTCAGCAAGTGGCAGGAAGGGCTTGGTGGCAAGCTTGAAACCATGGTCTCAGGAAGTGCTGCCCTGCAACCAAGGCTGGCGCGCGTTTTCGCAGCAGCAGGGATCCCAGTGCTGGAAGGATACGGACTTACAGAAACATCGCCTGTAATCTCGGTAAACGATTCGAGAAATCATGGATGGCGTATTGGTACAGTGGGTAAGATTATTGAAGGAATTGAAGTCAAGATCGCCCATGACGGTGAGATCTTGTGCAAAGGCCCTAATGTTATGATGGGCTACTATAAAGATCCGGTTAAAACTGCTGAAGTCATCAAAGATGGTTATTTCCATACAGGAGATATTGGTGAGTTTGACGCAGATGGATTTTTAAAAATTACCGATCGCAAAAAAGAAATGTTCAAGACTTCCGGTGGCAAGTATGTGGCGCCTCAGTTGTTGGAGAATCGTTTTAAGCACTCCCCTTTTATTGAACAGATCATGGTAGTTGGCGAAGGTGAAAAAATGCCAGCTGCTTTGATCCAACCCAATTTTGACTATCTCTATGAATGGGCAGAAAAAAATAATGTTACTTACGGTGAAAATTCGGATATCGTTTTGAATAACCAAGTACTAGAAAAATTTCAGGAAGAAGTAGACGACGCGAATGAAGGCTTTGCCAAATGGGAAAGAGTAAAACAATTTCGGTTAACTCCGGATGTATGGACCATAGATGAAGGCCATATGACGCCGACTATGAAACTACGCCGCAAGATCATTAAAGACAGGTACATGGCGCTCTATAACGATATTTACGGGCACTGATCTCTAAAGTGTATGCCGGCTAATATTCCAACCAAAACGTATTGAATTTCCTAAATTTTATTATGCATGCATAATAAATATTTCATATCTTTGAAGGCCTTACCCCAAAAATATGAAGGAAATCACAGTAGATTATGTGCTTCGCGCCACCTGGCAAGCCGTAGCCCGTATGTACAATGAGGAAGCTAAGAAGTTTGACTCCACTATGGCAGTTGGCTTTACCTTATTAAGCATCGATCCCAAGTCGGGCACACCCTCAACCGCCTTAGGGCCTAAAATGGGAATGGAAGCAACGAGTCTTTCACGCATCTTAAAAAGCATGGAAGAAAAAGGGTTAATTGAACGGAAACCCAATCCTAAAGATGGTCGTGGCGTCCTTATTCACCTGACCGAATTCGGTCTTGAAAACAGGGAATACTCCAAAGACCGGGTACTGCGATTCAATGATGCCGTTAAAGAACATTTGAGCGAAGATCAGATGGACGCCTTCTTCAAGGTTATGAAGTCTATCCACGACATCGCTTCAGAAAAGAAAATATTTACCAAAAACAAGATCAATAAATCAGCCTGATCAATGAACAAACACATTAAAAAGGTAGCAGTCATCGGTTCCGGGATCATGGGTAGCGGCATCGCCTGCCATTTTGCCAATATAGGAGTGGAAGTACTTCTATTGGATATTGTTCCCCGTGAACTTAATGACAAGGAAAAAGCAAAAGGGCTAACGCTGGAACATCCGGCAGTAAGAAACAGAATGGTGAATGATTTCCTCGCTTCGGCATTGAAATCCAAGCCCTCCCCTATTTATCATAATAAATTTGCGAGTCGGATTACTACCGGAAACCTGGAGGATGATATTGCCAAAGTTGCCGATGTCGACTGGATCATCGAAGTAGTAGTTGAACGCCTCGATATCAAGAAAAAAGTATTCGAGAATCTCGAAAAGTACAGAGCGCCAGGCACCCTGATCACTTCCAATACGTCGGGGATACCCATCCAGTTCATGAGCGAAGGCAGGTCTGAGGATTTCCAGGCACACTTCTGTGGGACGCATTTCTTTAACCCTGCACGTTATCTTAAATTATTTGAGATCATCCCTGGGCCCAAAACAAAACCAGAAGTTCTGGATTTTCTGAATGATTATGGAGAACAATTCCTCGGTAAAACCTCAGTGATCGCTAAGGATACACCCGCCTTTATCGGAAACCGTATTGGGATTTTTAGCATTATGAGCCTGTTCCATGCCGTTAAGGAAATGGGAATGACAGCTGAAGAAGTAGATAAACTAACAGGCCCCGTTATTGGCCGGCCTAAGTCTGCCACTTTTAGAACTGTAGATGTAGTAGGACTGGATACACTGGTTCATGTAGCAACTGGTATTCACGAGAATTGCACGGATGATGAGCGCCATGAACTTTTCAAACTGCCAGACTTTATCCAGACGATGGTAGAGAACAAATGGCTGGGCAGTAAGACAGGACAAGGATTTTATAAGAAAATAAAAGGAGAGGGGGGCAAAAGTGAAATCCTTACCCTCGACTTGGATTCTATGGACTATCGTGCCAAGAAACGGGCATCCTTTGGCACCCTGGAACTCACAAAAACCATCGATAAGGTAATTGATCGTTTTCCTGTGCTTGTCGGAGGAAAGGACAAAGCAGGAGAATTCTACCGTAAAAGCTTTGGGCAATTATTTGCCTATGTCACACACCGGATACCGGAGATCTCCGATGATGTTTATAAGATCGATGACGCTATGAAAGCCGGTTTTGGATGGGAACACGGACCCTTCCAGATCTGGGATGCCATCGGTCTCGACAATGGACTCGAGTTAATAGAGGCCGAAGGCCAGACTGCTGCCGCCTGGGTTACTGAGATGAAAAAAAGTGGCGTTTCTTCCTTCTACTCGGTTAAAGACGGAGCAACCTATTACTATGACATCGGGAAAAAAGCCATGGAAAAGAAACCGGGTCAGGATGCTTTTATTATCCTGGACAACATCCGGAAATCCAATGAAGTATTTAAGAACAGCGGTGTTGTTGTAGAAGATCTAGGCGATGGAATCCTGAATGTAGAGTTCCAGTCGAAGATGAATACGATCGGTGGCGATGTTTTGGCCGGACTCAATAAAGCCATAGACATGGCTGAAAAAGATTTTCAAGGCCTTGTAATTGGAAACCAGGCAGCAAATTTTTCTGTCGGAGCCAATATCGGAATGATCTTTATGATGGCCGTAGAGCAGGAATACGACGAGTTGAATATGGCTGTCAAAATGTTCCAGGATACCATGATGCGCATGCGTTACTCCGCCATTCCTACAGTGGCTGCGCCACATGGCATGTGTTTGGGCGGGGGTTGTGAACTATCACTTCATGCAGATAAAGTGGTTGCAGCAGCAGAAACATACATCGGACTGGTTGAATTTGGCGTTGGAGTGATCCCCGGCGGCGGGGGCTCCAAAGAAATGACTTTAAGAGCATCGGATACCTTCCACAAGAATGATGTTGAGCTTAATGTGTTGCAGGAATACTTTTTAACCATTGGTATGGCAAAAGTAGCCACCTCTGCATATGAAGCTTTTGATACTGGCATCCTGCAAAAAGGCAAAGATATAGTGGTTGTCAACAAAGACAGACAGATCGCCACAGCAAAGGCCTATGCCAAATTAATGGCAGAAGGCGGGTATACCCAACCTATTCATCGAAAGGATGTCAAAGTACTTGGGAAACAAGCTTTGGGTATGTTCCTGGTTGGCACAGATTCCATGGAAGCCGGACACTACATCTCCGAGCATGATAAGAAGATCGCTAATAAACTCGCCTATGTGATGGCAGGAGGCGACTTGTCTGAAGCTACATATGTAAGCGAGCAATATCTTCTGGATATAGAACGTGAGGCATTCCTGTCACTTTGCACGGAAAAAAAGACACTCGAACGCATTCAACATATGCTCAAAACTGGTAAACCTTTAAGAAATTAATCATGAACAAGACAGCATATATCGTAAAGGCATATCGAACCGCTGTGGGCAAAGCTCCCAGAGGGTTATTCCGATTCAAGCGACCTGATGAATTGGCCGCGGAGACTATTGAGCACATGATGAAGGAGGTACCTCAACTGGAAAAAACCAGAATAGATGATGTGATCGTAGGCAATGCCATGCCAGAGGCAGAGCAAGGCTTGAACATGGCCCGACTCATATCTTTAATGGGTCTTAAAATAGAAGATGTCCCCGGAGTAACAGTCAATAGATATTGTGCCTCAGGGATTGAGACTATTGGGATTGCAACAGCAAAGATCCAGGCCGGTATGGCCGATTGTATCATCGCCGGCGGGGCTGAAAGCATGAGTTATATTCCTATGGGAGGGTATAAACCTACTCCGGATTATGAGATCGCCAAAGAAGGAAATGAAGATTATTACTGGGGGATGGGACTTACTGCAGAGGCAGTAGCACAGGAATTCAACGTGTCTCGGGAAGACCAGGATGAATTTGCCTATAACTCTCATATGAAGGCACTTAAAGCCCAA